>JANWKW010000046.1 GCA_025451135.1 Vulcanimicrobiia bacterium
CCAATGCGACCAACAACACCGCGATGTTCGTCGGCACCGGCGGGAGCGCGTGGGGCTACCGCCGCGAACTGCGGCCGGACGGCCGCACGCTGCTGCCGGGCATCCTCGTCAGCCTGGCGGGCGCGCTCGCCGGCGCGCTCTTGCTGCTGCATACGCCCGCGACGCTGTTCGAACGCCTGATCCCGTGGCTGCTGCTCTTCGCGATGCTGGTCTTCATCGCGAGCCCGTACCTGACGCGGCACGTGGATCCGCACGACGGCGGACGACTGCATTCGCCGCTGCAGTTGGCGCTGCAGTTCGCGACCTCGATCTACGGCGGCTATTTCGGCGCCGGGATCGGCTACCTGATGCTCGCGATCCTCTCGCTCTCGGGCCTGCCCGACATGAACGCGATGAACGGCATCAAGACGCTCTTCGCGGCCTGCATCAACGGCATCGCGATCGTGCCGTTCGTGCTCGCCGGCATCTTCGATTGGAAGTACGCGCTGCTGATGATGGTCTTCGCCGTCTTGGGCGGTTACGCCGGCGCGAAAGTCTTCCGCCGGGTCCCCTCGAAGTACACCCGGGCCGCGGTCATCGCGCTGGGCCTTGCGATGACCGCCTACTTCTTCGTGAAAGGACCTCATGGATAAACCGGTTCAATCGATCGGCGATCATCCGCTCGCGCGGGACGTCAACGCCGAACACGACGCCCAACTCAGTCCGCTCGAACGCATCTGCAAATCGATCGCCGACTGGACCGGAGCGCCGCTGGCCCTGCTGGGCGCGGTCGCGGTGCAGTTCGTGTGGATCGTCGTCGGCAGCCTAACCCATTGGGATCCGTTCCCGTTCGCCTTCTTACTGACCGCATCCAACGTCATCCAACTGATCCTGATCTTCATCTTGGCGGTCGGCCAGCGTCAGTCGTCCGAGCACGCCGAACTGCGGGCGGAGAGCGACCACGAAGCCATTTCGCGCCTGCTCTACCATCAGGAGGCGCAGGAGCAGATCCTGCTCAAGCTGGCCGCCAAGATCGACGTCGACGTGACCGCGGTGCGCACGCTGATCGAACGTCTCGCGAGCGAGGATCCGGCGCAGGCGCCGGGCTAGCCGGCTACCGCGGGAACGCGAGCAAGCCGACGACGCCGACGATGTAGAGGATCACGACCGCGGCCGAGTCGAGACCCATCCCGAGGAGCCGGCGCTTGGAACGGAAGACGGCTCCGTAGGCGTAGATCATCGTGAGCACGATGCCCAAACCCGCCAGATAGACGTCGGTCTTGTGCGCGTTCGGGAGCACCGCTTGACCCGAGATCAGGGCGGCCAGCACGAACAGCACCGGCAGGAACGTGTTGCCGCCGATGATGTCGCCGATCGCCAGCTCGTAGTCGCCCATCTTCACGGCGGTGATGCCCGTCGTCAACTCCGGCAGCGAGGTCGCGGCGGCCAGGATGGTCGCGCCGAACAGCGTTCCGGCCATATGCCACTGCTGGGCGAGCGCGTTGCTGGTCTGTTCGAGGATCCATCCGGCGCCGAGCGTCGCTAGCGCCGCGGCGCCGAAGATCGCGATGGTTACCCCGAGCGGCTTGGTGGCCGCCGCGCCGGCCTCGCGCTGGCGCTCCATCGTCTTGGTCGTCCAGGGCAGGCCTTCGCTGGCCTTATTGGAGAGCAGCAGGGTCGCGATCCAGACCAGCGCGATCGCGACCGTGGCCGGCGTGAGGTGCATCCAGATCGCGGTCTTCGGCATCAGCGTTCCCTGGATCGCGATGATCAGGATCGCCGCCAGACCGCACGCCTGGATGACGATCACGAGCGATGCCGCGGCCGTGGTGAGCGGCGCGTCCTTGCGGCGCATCACGACGAAGTCGAGCACCGCGAGCACGACCGTCTGGATCGCGATGCCGCCGAGGATGTTGCCGATCGCCAGATCGAATTGCGCGGCGAGCGATGCGGCAACGGTGATCGCGATCTCCGGCAGATTGGTGGCGATCGCCAAGAAGATCGAGCCGCCCAGCGCCTGGCCCAGTCCGAAGTGCGTGTCGAGCGCGTCGGTGGTCGTGGAGAGCGCGTGACCGGCGATCCACACGATCGCGACCCCGCCCACGAAGAGCAGCACCAGTACCGGCACCGACGCATGGTCGAACATGCGTGGTGCGTTTGGGCGTCAGTGGCTCGCGGCCTGCTCCGGTAGCAGCGGGGCTTCGCCGGCGGTCGCGAGCTGCTTGTTGAAGCCGCCGAAACGCGGCTCGATATGCTTGGCGGCCCAGAGATAGAGCGTCGGCACGACCAGCAGGGTCAGCATCGTCGAGACGAGGAGCCCGCCGATGACGACCGTGCCGAGCGGCGCCTGGGTGGAACTGCCGGCCTCGAAACCGATCGCGATCGGCAGCATCCCGCCCACGGTCGCAAGCGTGGTCATCACGATCGGCCGGAGTCGAAGCGGTGCCGCCGTCAGAAGCGCGTCGCGGGGGCTCATACCTTGGTGGCGCAGCTGGTTGGCGAATTCGACCACCAGGATCGCGTTCTTCACGCAGATGCCCACCAGCATCAGCACGCCGATGAACGCGGTCAGGCCGAACGAGCGCTGCGTGATCAGCAGCGCCAGCACGACGCCGGCGAGCGAGAGCGGGACCGCCATCATGATGATGAGCGGGTGCAGGAACGATTCGAACTGCGAGGCCAGCAACATATAGATCAGCAGGATCGCGAGCGTCACGATCAGCCCGAGGCTCGAGAACGTGTCGGCCTGATCGGTGACCGACGGACCGAACTGCCAGTGGTAGCCGGCCGGCAGCGAGATGCCGTTCATGACCTGGGTGGAGGCCTTGACGGCATCGCTGAGCGGGATGCCGGCCAGCGACGCGTTGACCTCGATCTCGCGCTGCTTGTTCATGCGCGTGATCTCGGAAGGTCCCTTGCCGACCGTGATGGTCGCGACTTCCGAGAGCGGGATGGTCGAGAGCGTGAACGGGTTGGTGCTCTTGGCCGGGATCGGCAGATTGGCGATGGACGCGAGCGAGCGGCGCTGATCGGGCGGCAGCTGTACGAGCACCGGATACTGGGTGCCGCCGATCTGCAGGTAGGTCGCGATCGAGCCGCTGGTCGCGGTGCCGATGGTCGAGGAGATATCCGCGGTCGAGAGACCGAGCGCGGCCGCCTTGGTGCGATCGACCGCGATGTCGACTTCGGGCTGCGAGTCGGCCAGATTCGTATCGGGCCGGGTAATGCCGGGCACCTGTGCGAGCTGCGGGATGATCTGATTGTGTGCGACGTCGTAGAGGGTCTTGAGGTCGGGCCCGTAGATCAGGATCTGCAGCGAGTCCTGGCCGCGCGAGATGATCGACTGCACGATATCCGTGGTGCGTCCGAACACCAGCAAGCCGGGGACCGGCTTGCCGTACTTGGCCAGGAACTTCGCGCGCTGCTCGGGCGTGATCGTCCGTCCGCCGCCGCCGCGGCCCTGGCCGGTGCCCATCAGGGCGTTTTGCCAGCGCTGGACGAACTGAGCGGCGTTGACGTTGTCCTTCAGACGGATCGACAGGTTGGCGTTGTTGCTGACCGCCTGCGCGCCGAATCCGCCGCCCGAGCCGACCTGGGTGCCTACGTCGACGACTTCGTCGGTATCGCGGGCGAAGCGCGCCTCGATGTCCTTGGCCACCTGGTTGGTGACGTCGAGCGCGGTGCCGTTGGGCATGCGCAGCGAGACGCGGACGTAGACCGAGTTCGAGGCCGGGAAGATCTCGGTCTTCACGAAGCCGAGCCAGAGCACGACCAGGGTCGCCGCGAAGATGCCGCCGGCCACCGAGAAGACGATGCCCGGATGGTCGAGCGCCCACGTCAAGCGGCGTTTGTACCAGGCGGCGAAGCGTTCGTAAGTGCCGTCGAAGCGCCGTACGAAGGCGGCGTAGCCGCCGGCTCGCGCCGAGCCGTTCCCGTTCTTGGCGGGCTTGAGGCGGTTCAGGACGGTCGTGAGCATCGGCACCGTCGTCAGCGCGACCAGCAGCGAGAGCGCGACCGCGACCATCACCATGACCGCGAACGGCGTGAAGAGCAGGCCCTGCAGACCCGGGATCAGGACCAGCGGCACGAAGACGGTGATGACGGTGATCGACGACGCGAGGACGGCGCTGAAGATCTCGGTGACGGCATCCTCGGCGGCGACCGCGACCGGTTTGCCCATCGCCATGTGCCGGTAGATGTTCTCGATCACGACGATCGCATCGTCGACGATCAACCCGACGGCCAGCGCCAATCCTCCGAGCGTCATCACGTTGAGCGAATAGTTGAGGATGTACGCCGCGAACAGCGTGCCCAGCACCGAGATCGGCAGCGAGATCGCGACCGTGAGCGTCGAGCGCCACGAGTGCAGGAAGAGGAAGATGACCAGGATCGCGAGCAGGGCGCCGTAGAGCGCCGTGTGTTCGAGCGCGTGGACGGCCTCGAGGATGAAGCCTTCCTGGTCGAGGACGACGCCGAACTGCATGCCCGGGTAGCGCGCCTTGATGTCGGCGACCTTGGAATAGACGCCCATCGCCGCCGCCACCACGTTGGCATCGGGCTGCGCGTTGATCGAGATGCCGAGCGCCGGCGCGCCGTTGAGGCGCTGGAACGAGCGCTGCTCTTCGATCGAGTCCTGGACGCTCGCGACGTCGCGCAGCTTGATGGAGTTGCCGCCGACAACCGCGACCGTCAGGTCGCCGATCTGCTGGGCGTTCTTGTAGAGCGCGGCGGTCCGGATCTGATACTCGTTCTGGCCGATCTGCACGATGCCGGCGGGTAAGGTCACGTTCTCCGCCTGCAGGCGCTGCGTGATCTGCGCCATCGTCAGGTTATAGGCCGCCATCGTGTTCGGATTGGGCTGGATCATGACGGCGTGCTGCTGATCGGCGTTCACCGAGACCGATGCCACGCCGTTGACGGCCGAGAATTCGTCGCCCAGATAATTGTTGAACAGGTCGCCCAGGTCGCGCATCGACATGTTCGGATCGGTCACGAACATGCGCACGATCGGCAGGGAGTTCGAGTCGAACTTCACGATCTGCGGCTGGCCCAGGTTCGGATCGTTGGGGAGGGAATTGCGGATCCGGTCGATCTGCTGCTGGACGTTGACGGACGCGGTGTCGATGTTGACGCCGTAGTAGAAGGTGGCGTTGATGCGCGTACTGCCCAGCGAGCTGGTCGATTCGATGCGCTGGATGCCGTTGACGCGGCTGATCGCGTTCTCGAGCGGACGCGTGACCAGCGTCTCCATCTGCTCGGCGCCGACGTTGGGGTAGCTCAGCGAGACGTTGAGGGCCGGCGGCGAGAAGCTCAGGAGCAGAGCGACCGCCAGGCGCGGCAGGGCGAACAGTCCCAGGACCACGATGGCCATGGCGATCATGGTCACGGCGACGCGCCGGTTGACGGCAAAGTGGGCGATCGACATGGGCTAAAGCGTGAACTTCCCGAGAAGAAGGCGGTACCCGGCAACCCTACCGGGGGGGACTGATAGCCCCCTGAGAGGCCGGACCGGGCACGGGAGGGAGAAGTGGTTGTCGCCCGTGGGGGCGTGTGCTATCCTTTCCAAGCTTTAGCCTACCCTTCCGGGTGGGTTTACCCGCTGCCCGTCGCGTTTGGCGGGCCGCTCGCTCCGGCGAGCGTCCATAGGGGGTACCTATGACCGACTACGAGATCACCTATATCCTCAAGCCCGCGCTGGAAGAGGCCGACGTCGAGGCCCGCTCGATCGCCATCGGAGAGATCGTCACCAAGGGTGGCGGCACCGTCGGCAGCATCGAGAAGCTCGGCAAGCGCCGCCTGGCCTACGAGATCGACGATCTCAAAGAGGGCAACTACGTCGTGATGGGCTTCAAGTCCGATGCGGCGACCTCGAAGGAACTGACCCGTCAGCTTAAGCTCGACGAGAACGTGCTGCGCGCCCTGCTCCTGTCGCTCGACAAGAAGCAGCTCGCCCACATGGCCGCCGGCGGCCACATCTCGGCGCCCGCCCCGCCGCCTTCGGAATACGGCGGACGCGGCGACCGCGGCGGCTACCGCAGCCGCGAAGACCGCGGCGACCGCGACAACCGCGACCGCGACTAAGACCCCCGGAACAATGCCACCCGTGTGGCACGCCGCCCCGGTAGCGTGCCACGCATAGCATCGCGACATAGCTAAGAAAGAAGAGCACACCAATGGCAGGTTCGTACAATCGCGTGATCCTCGTCGGCAATCTGACGCGGGATCCGGAGATCAAATACACCCAGTCCGGCAAGGGCGTCACCAAGTTCTCGCTCGCGGTCAACAACCCGCGCAACAAAGAAGAGACGACCTTCGTGGACATCGTCGCTTGGGACAAGCTCGGCGAGACGTGCAACAAGTACCTGAAGAAGGGCTCGAACACGCTGGTCGAAGGCCGCCTGGTCATCCGCAGCTACGACGACAAGGACGGCAACAAGCGTAAGGCCACCGAAGTCGTGATCGACAACATGCAGATGCTCGGCTCGCGCCCCGACGGCGCCGGCAGCGGCGACTACGCCGGCGGCGGAAGCAGCAGCTACGGCGGCGGATCCGCCCCCTCGGGCGGCGGCGGCAACGACTTCCAGGACACGCTCGACGACGAGATCCCGTTCTAGAAATCGTCGCGCACGATAGCAGCGAAGGCCTCGCAGCAATGCGGGGCCTTCGCTTTTGTCATCCCGAGCGTAGCGAAGCGAAGTCGAGGGGCAACTCCAAGCAATGCGCCGCCAGCAGGCGGCGAACCGATCCAGCATGGCTGAGACCTATTCGCTCGATGGCGGCAAGATCGTCGATCTCGATTCGTTTTATGACGAAGTGTCGGCGGAGATTCTACCCGGCGTCCAATGGGGTCGCAACCGCGACGCGTGCGACGTTATCTTGCGCGGCGGGTTCGGAACTCCGGAGGATGGTTTCGTGCTTCAGTGGGTGTCGTCCGCAGTATCTCGAGAGGCGCTAGGTCCGGAATTGTTCGACGAACTTGTCGAAATCGTCCGTGATCGCGGGCCCGGGGGCGAGCAGTCCGGTAGTCGCATCGAACTCCGGCTAGAATAGAAACGTCCATGCTACGCGAGACCAAAAGCAGAGAAGCCGGCACGCGAACCGGATAGACCAAGTGTTGCGGCGAGTCGTCGCATCGAAGCTTGACTGCGAAGAAAATTGATTGAAGCTCGCTCGGCCATCGGAGATGAGCGGAAACGCAATCCGCAGGGCCACTGGCTACTTGCGGTTTGGGGATCTCACGCGATTACCTTCGCGACGGGCGTAGATGAAGAGAGACTCGTGCGCATAGAGCCGGCGAACATCATGCGACGTCCCTTTGCTCTTGGGCGGGAATTGCGGCTTGAGGCGAAAAGGATGGAGTCGTGAAACGATATTCCGTCCTTGCTCTCGCACTCGGCGTCGCACTCTTGTGCGGTTCGCGGTCGGTCGATGCCGCGGTGTGTGCTCCGAAGGCTCTCGTCCATATCGTTGTGACCGCGGTCACCCCGGGCATCAATCCGGCGTCGTTCGAGGCGCAGCCTCGCGAGTTGTATCGGATGGGGGACGACAAGATGCGGATCGAGGAGGCCTTGGACGCGGCCAACGGGATTCATGGGCTGATCGTCAATGCAGAGCCGAATATTTGGATGGTCAATCTCCACGACGGTACGGGTAGACATATTGTCGACCCAGGCCCGTCCCTGAATGTCGTGGCGCCGATCTTCGGCATCCAGGGCGTAGCGCCCAAGATCGCTGGTCTGGAATTCGGGTGCGAAGTCGACTTTCTCTCCGCGAATGCACCGACTCCCAGCCGAACCGAGCAGGTCGGCGCATCGCGACTCGAGGTCTATCGGGTCGTGGACGGGACGGACGCGGTCGAGATACTCGAGCGGCCCGGAACCGGAACGCCGTCGTTCGCGCGCTACTACCAACAGGGCAAACTGATCCTATCGCTGCGTTACGATCTCTACGCGACCGGACTGCCGATGGACCCCAGTCTGTTCGTACGGCCGTCGGGCGTGCGATATACCGAAGCTGGCACTCCGAACTAGTGCAAACAACAGTCCGATGGTGGTGACGATAGACTGCTCGCTCCACACTTGCAAGGTTCGACCCGATCACCGGCCTGATCGGCGGTTCGGCGACCGCGCAAGCGGCGGCTTGTTCCGGGAAGCCATGTGCTTCTACGGGAAGATGCAAGCAGTAGATAGTCGCGTCGAAAGCTACCCATTCGCGCTTGCCTCGATTGTCTACGGAGTACTGCTCCTGCGATGGACCGGCGCGTTCAATCGCACGGCAGAGTCTCCGCCGCGCTGGTACCCCAACCTGTTCGTTAAACGCCTATGTGTTCACGCTGCGATAGGCCCGGAAGAACCCGCGTTTAACTACAGATTCTTCGGGACGACGGTCGCCATCGGTCCTTGGCCCTCCTCTTGGACGACGGTTACGCCGACGGTTGCGTCGTAGTAGTTCGTTCCTGCGGGGATCGAGACGAACGAACCCGCCGTCAATCGCATCATCTTCGTCGCATCGACGTGATCGCCGAACCCGACCAGGAGTACGCCGGAGACGATCGTCGCATTCAATCGAGCCGTGTGATGGTGCACTCCCCAGCGCGCCCCGGCCGGCAACCTGACGCGGACCACGAAGTCCCCGGCTTGATTGAAACCGCCCATCAGGGTTGCGATGCCGATCCCCTTCAGAAAGCCGGATCCAGCGACCCAATGTTCTTGCCCCGACTGCACGGTGATCGGGGCGGTATGTGCCGGTGTGGTCGCATGGGGCACCGCAGCTATGACGGCGAGCATGCACGAAAGGGCTATCCGAGAACAGACGTTGAGCATTGCACTACCTCAGGGCAAGAGTACGGCCCTATTCTGGGCCGGAACGCGGATGGTCGACGGCGAGCCATTCGTCGGTCATCCGCGGGCGGGTCAGCCGGGCGAAGATATCCCTCGGTGGCTTTTCGGCTAGTGCGGTCATGCGAGCGACCAGATAGTCGAAGTGCTCTATCCCGTGGATGTCGCGCTGGCGCCGTATGAGGGCGAGGACCGGCGCCAATTGCTTCCAGCAGACGACCACGGCCGGCTGATAGAACTGCAGGAACGTGTCGTCCAGCGCGCCTTTCTCGAGAAGGAGGCCGAGCTGCGCGTTCCAATCGAGCATGACCATCTCGCGGTGTACGGAACGATCGATCGGCCCGTATTCGAGTTCGGCGCGGTACGCAGGGTCTTTGAGTTTCTCCGGCAGCACGGTCTTGATATAGTTGTACGGCTCTTGGATCGCTTCGGAGTTCCACATCTCGAGGATCTTCAGTTGGACGGCGAGCCAGTTGCCTCGCTGCAGGTGCCGCAACTGGACGATGGCGGCGATGGCGGTGGCCAAGATGACGAGAAACGTCCCCATCGCGGCAACGGTATTCCATCCATCGAGGCTCATTCGGATGCTCCTGGTGGGCTTGGTCGAGCTTGCCGTTCGTGCCGAGATACGATTAGGCCCTTGCTTGCTGCGGTGGGGCCATGGCGGTAGGGGAGCGGCCGGGCGCTCGCCAAGGCTTCTCGGCCGCCCTGCGATTGTCCGGGGCGCAAGGAGTGGGACATGCACAGATCCGTTCGGGTCCTCGCCGCGGCGCTGGTCGCCATCCTCTGTATCGTCGCTTCGCCGAAGGCGGCCAAGGCGAACACCGGCGTCATCCATACGGTCAACAACTCTAAGTACGATGCGTGGATAACGATCTACAACCTGGGCAAGACCCAGCAGATCGATTACGGTCGCCTGGCGGCCGGCGACGTTCGTACGTGGGGGCGCTGCTGCTATGCGGCGGGCTCGTACTATTACGTGCGCGCCCAGGTCATGCTCGGCCATAAGGTCTTGAAGGATACGACGATCGAGGTCGTCCCGCGGCTTGCGCGTCAGCTCTATGCAAGTTCGTGCTCGGTCTACGGATACGCCCGCGTCGTCTTGGTGGGCGACGGAACCCATTTCCACTGGGAACGTCACGACGACGCGCCCGCTCAATGTATGTAAGGTAAGGCGGAGGTCTCGTGGTCGTTCATCTTATCGACGGGACCTACGAGATCTTCCGGCACTTCTACGGATTGCAGCGCCGAGGCGGCACCGAGGGCCGCCGGTTCGGAGCTGTCATCGGCGTGCTCAACACCGTCCTGCGGATGTTCTCGGATGGCGCCACCCACGTAGGCGTCGCTACCGACCACGTCATCGAGTCGTTCCGGAACGACCTCTGGGACGGCTACAAGACGGGGGCAGGGATCGACCCCGCCCTATTCTCGCAGTTCGTGCCCCTCGAGGACGCGCTGCGCGCTATGGGTGTGACCGTATGGCCGATGATCGAACTCGAGGCGGACGATGCGCTTGCGTCGGCCGCCGAGATCGCTTCCAAGGACGATCGCGTCGAGAATATCTGCATCTGGACGCCCGATAAGGATCTCGCCCAGTGCGTGCGCGGGGA
>JANWKW010000047.1 GCA_025451135.1 Vulcanimicrobiia bacterium
CGCGAATCGAGCATGCCGAACCTCTCGAGCAGCGCCGAGGCGCGCGATTCCCAACCGGCGCCGAGACGACAGCTCTTGGCGACGAACGTCAGATGCTCCCAGACGGTGAGCATCGGGTAGACCTCGGGCGACTCCGGGATCAGCGAGACCGTGCGACCGCGTTCGGGGCCGAGCACCTGGCCGGCCCACTCGAAGGTGCCGTGATCGGGGCGGAGCAGTCCGCACGCGGACATGAACGTAGTGCTCTTGCCCGCGCCGTTGGGGCCGAGCAGGCCGACGATCTCGCCGCCCTCGACCGAGAAGGAAAGGTCGTCGACGGCCCATGTGTTCCCGAACGATTTCGTGAGGTTCTTGATGGCAAATATCGGCACACGGGGGGATTGATTCTCCACGGTTCCGTAGCCTTTAGGCGCGCGACCGCAGCGGTCGCGGCAGTCGCTTCACAGGAGGTTCGTCTTGAATTCGCTTCTTAAGAACAGCCGTCTCGTCGCGGCGCTCATGTTCGTCTTCGGTATCCTGGTCGGTTCGATCGCCGTCGGCACCGCCCAGGCGTATCAGAGCCGCATGGTCGCGGCGCGCGCGAATCTCTATTCGGCCCGCGCGAATCTGAACGCCGCGGTGGCGGACAAAGCCGGCCATCGCGTTGCGGCGATCAAGCTCGTGAATCAGGCGATCGGCGAGGTCAACGCGGGGATCGCCGCCGCGCGGTAAGCACGAACGGCAGCGTCAGGAGCGGCAGCGCGGTGCAGACCAGCATGGCGCCGCCGTATCCGAAGCCGAAGTGCACGAACGCCGCCGCCAGGCCGGCGCCGAGCGCCGAGCCCAGGCTGAACGACAGATTATAGGCGCCCATCGCGGCGCCGCGCGTGCGCCGGCCGCTCTGTTCGAAGAACAGCGCGACGCCGACCGGCACGATCGCGCCCCAGGCGATGCCGAGCGCGGTGCCGGCCGCGATCACTTCCCAGGTGGTCGTGGCATGGGCGGCCAGCAGGCATCCCACGATCTGCGCGATCACGATCGGGATCAGCATGCTGCGCGGCCCGCGCTTGTCGGCGATGCGGCCTGCGGGATAGCGGACGGCCGCGGTCGCGAGCGCCATCGCCATGAAGATGATGGCCGCGTTGCCGATGCCGCGCTGGTAGAACGTCAGGACGGCGATCGAGAAGTTGACGCCGCTCTGCACCGCCGACGCGACCAGGAACGCGATCGTGGGCAGCCAGAGCGAGCGCATAAGGATCGTGCGCGACGGCTTGGCGGTCTTGACGTCGTGCCGCGACGGCAGCAGCCAGAGCGCCGCCGTGCCGGCGAGCGCGAGCGCGGTGCCGATGTAGTACTGGTCGCGCTGCACGTTGTGCAGCCACAGCCACACGCCCACGGCCGGCGCGAACGCGAACATCACGTTGGCGATCAGGCCGAGGAATGAGACGTACGAGACGGCGCGCGCGGCCGGGACGATCTCGGTCGTATAGGCGAACTCTGCGGTGACGTAGCTCATCAGGCTCAGGCCGCGCAGCGCCATGAACAGGCCGCCGAACAAGGGACCGTGCGTGAGCGCCATGCCGAGGGTGGCGAACGCCATCAAGAGCGCCGAGGCGCGGATCGTGACCAGCCGCCCGATCCGGTCGACGAGCACGCCGACCGGGATGCTGCCGAACAGGTTCGCGAACATGCCGGCGCCCATCGCCAGCGCGATCGCGCTGTCGACGGTGCCGTCGTCGTGGAGCGCGAGCGGCATCGATCCGGTCGGGAGGTTGCAGGCGAACTCGAGGACGATGGTCGCCCCGAGCAAGACGGCGTACGGCCTATTGACGGTCACGTCGACGCGGGGATCTCCCGGAACTGGGTCCGATACAGGCGCGCGTAGAGCCCGGGCTTGGCGATGAGCTCCGCGTGCGTGCCGCTCTCGACGATCCGGCCGTCGTCGACCACGAAGATGACGTCGGCGTTCTGCACGGTCGAGAGCCTGTGCGCGATCACGAGCGAGGTGCGGCCGCGCATCGCGATCTCGAGCGCGGCTTGGATGGCCGCCTCGTTCTCGGAGTCGAGCGCCGAGGTCGCTTCGTCGAGGATCAGGATGCGAGGATCCTTGAGGAGCACGCGCGCGATGGCCAGACGCTGGCGCTCGCCGCCCGAGAGCTTGTGACCGCGTTCGCCCACGATCGTCTGATAGCCGTCGGTCAAGCCGCTGATGAACTCGTCGATGTTGGCCTTGCGGGCCGCCTCGCGCAGCTCGGCGTCGGTCGCGTCGATCTTGGCGTAGCGGAGATTGGCGGCCACCGTATCGTGGAAGAGGTAGGTCTCCTGCGAGACGATGCCGATGTCGCGACGCAGCGAATCCAGCGTCACCGTGCGCACGTCGTGGCCGTCGATCGAGACGACGCCCGACTGCGGATCGTAAAAGCGCGGCACCAGCTGGGTGATGGTGGACTTTCCGGCGCCGCTCGGACCGACGAAGGCTGCGATCTGTCCGGGCGCCACGTGCAGGCTGACGCCCCGCAGGATCCGGCGTTCCGGCGAATACGAGAAGTGCACGTCCTCGAAGCGCACGTCGCCGCCGACGTGCGGCAGCGCGACCGCGCCCTTGGGCTCGTACTCTTCGGTCTCGTTGTCGAGATAGTCGAAGATGCGCTCGAAGACCGCGAGCGCGCTGACGATCTGGACCTGCACGCCGGCCAGCGCCGCCGCCGGCCCGTACAGCCGCGATGCGATCAGCGCGATGAAGGCCGTCATCACGCCGATCGTGATCTGCCGGTCGCCGTGGAACGCGATCCAGGCGCCGACCAGCCACAGGATCGCGGGACCGATGGTGACGGTCGCTCCGATCGACGCCATGAACCAGCGGCCGACGCTCGCGAGCCTGATCTCGAGCCCCATCAGCGTGGTGCCGACGTCGTAGAAGCGTTTCTTCTCGTAGGGCTCGCGGGCGAACGATTTGATCAGGGCGATGCCGGAGACCGAGAGCGTCTCCTGGGTGATCGATTCGATCTGGTCGCGCTGCTCGCGGGTCTGCTTGCGGATGGCGTACATCTTGCGGCCGACCGAGTTGAGCGGCGCCACCATGAAGGGGACGATCACGATCGCGACCAGCGCGAGCTTCCAGTTCCACAGGAACATCGCGCCGAGCGTGACGACGATGGTCACCACGTTCTGGACGATGGTGGTCAGCGTGCCGGTCACGACGTTGTCGATGTTGTCGACGTCGCTGCTGACGCGGTTCATGATCTCGCCGGTCTTGGTCCCGGTGAAGAAGGAGAGGGGCATCTTGTGGAGGTGTGCGACGAGGCTCGTGCGGATATCGCGCATGATGCTCTCGCCGACGATCGAGTTGACGTAGCCCTGCGCGACGCCCAGCGCCGCCCCCATCAAGGCCGATCCGAAGATCAGGCCGACGAGCTTGGCGAGCAGCGGGTAGTCCTGCCGGGGGAAGGCGACGTCGATGATGCGCGCGCTCAGGTAGGCCGGGACCAGCCCGATGACCTGGACCAGCACGATGCAGAGCAGGACCAGCGCGAGCTGCTTCCAGTACGGCAAGAAGAGCGCGCCGATGCGTTTCCAATCGACGCGCTTCCCGCTCCCGGGCTTGTTCGGCCCGTACATGCTCGACCACATCAGGTGGCCACCACCCATCATGCGTGCGGCCCTACGTCCGGTCTAATGCAGCGTCGATTGATGGAACGTCACCTTGTTGCCTTCGGCGTCTTGGATGGAGACGACGCGGCAGACGGGGGTGTCGTAGATGTCGGGGACGGCGACGCCCTTGGCTGCCAGGTCGTTCTTGGTGGCATCGATGTCGTCGACCTCGAAGGCGATCCCACTGGCGCTGCCGGCGGCGACTTCCATCCACTCGTTGGACATCAGCGAGAACCAGCCGTTGCCGACCTGCGCTTCGTCGTACATCAGAACCCCGTCTTGCTCGAACGGGTTGCCGAACGTCAGGCCTAGCGTCGTCGCGTACCACTCGCGGAGCGCGCTGACGTCCTTGGCCGGGTAGGCCGTGAAGGCGATCTCTTTGATCATGGGATTTCGCTTCCGCGCTTGCTCCAAGCGGGCCTTTGCCCGTACACTCCTGGCAACGGCATGGCGAAAATACTGCTCTCCTATCGCAGAGCCGACACGCGGGCCGTCGTGGGCCGCGTCTACGACCGGCTGGCGGCGCACTATGGAGCGGCCGCGCTCTTCCTCGACGTGGACGACATCCCGTACGGCAGCGATTTCCGCGACCATATCGCCGGGGTGATGCGCGAGACCGACGTGGTGGTCGCACTGATGGGCGAGCAGTGGCGGGGCGAGAGCGCCGCCGGCGTGCGGATCCTCGACGAGCGCGATCCGGTGCGCGTCGAGATCGAAGCGACGCTCGAGGGCCGCATCGCGCTGGTCCCGGTGCTGATCGACGGGGCGACCATGCCGACGGCCGAAGAACTGCCGGAGTCGATCGCCGCCCTCTCGTACCGCAACGCGGTCGCGCTCTCGACCGGGCGCGACTTCGACCAGCACGTCCGCCGCTTGATCGCCGCGATCGACGCGCTCCTCGGGCCGAAGGCGCCGGTCGCTCCCGTTTCGGCAGACCGGCGGGTACTCGATCCGCGCTCGCCGCTGCCGTACGTCATCCTCGCCGGGGCGCTGCTCCCGATGGTGGCCGCCTGGCTCGGATTCGCGCCGCCCTGGCCGGCCGGCTCGCAGTACTTCACCCTCGCGCTCGAAGCGATACTGCTGGGCGCCCTGGCGGCCGCGCTCCACGGCGTCAGCCGCGGGACGCTCCGCCGGCTGGTGATGGCGGCCTCGTTCGTGCTGGTCGTCGGTGGGATGGCCTATCTGGCCGGGTTCAACACGTTCACGTACGTGACGCCGACGACCGGCGAGCACTGGGTCAAAGGCTACGTCTGCACGCCCGAAGCCCTGTCCCTGCCGGGGTATAAGGAGAAGTGCCCGTTCCTCGATAAGGACGAGTTGAAGGACGCCGAGTACGAGGCCCAGCGCCTGTGGACGCTCCCGTCGATCACGGTCGTGAAAGTCTCGCTCGCGGCGCTCTGGTTCGCGTCGTTCACCGCGATCGCGGTTCTCGGCGCGGCTATCATCGCCGGGTTCCGCCCGGCCGGGAGGTCGTCGTGAAGATCGTCGCGCTCATCCTCGCTCTCGCCAATCCGTCGCTCTCGTACGGGCAGATCAAGACCGCGGTCGCCGCCGTCCGTGCGGAGCAGCCTCCCCGGGCCGTCAATACCTTCGGCGGTCAGTACGACATCATGGACTGCGGCGAGTCGGACTATACCGGCGGGCCGCCGACCAGGGCGTCCGAATATGCGTACATCGCGGATAAGGCCTTGATCTGGCAGAGGGATCTGCCGCGGATAGGCTACCCGCGCGGCGTGTGGGCCGCGCCGGTCGCGCGTTTCGAGTCGAGCGGGATCCTCATCGCGAACTCCGTCGATCCGAAACACTTCTTCGACGTCTGGGACGACCGGATCGACGCGAGCCGGAAGGGCCTGCAGAACGCGCTCCTCTCCTATCGCAAGACGCATCCGCACGCCGCAGCCATCGCGAACGGGCTTGGCTGCGGCGGCGGCGAGGTGCCGGTCAAGCTGGTGACGCAGCCGGCCGCGACGCAGGTCACGATCATCCCGGCGTTCTTCTACGAGCTCTGTCGCGTGCAGAAGATCGATCCGAACGATACGACCCGGTGCGCGCACTGGCGCGAGGTCTCGGGGCCGATCGTGGAGGTCTCGGGCAACTACCGCTACGTCGCGCGGTGGCACGACGGCACGGTGAAGCGCGGCATCCTCGACGTCGAATCGGCCGCCGACGCGGGCACGATCACGCTGAGGAAGCCGTGACGTGAGGGCCGGCATGCAGGTGGCGATCGTGGCCCTCTCGCTGGCCTTGCTGCCGCCGGCTCCCGCGAGCGCGGCTTCGATCTCGTACGCAGAGGTCAAGGCCGCGGTGCATGCCGTCCGAGCGCGAACGCCGGCCCTCTCGGACGCGGCGTTCAGGAGTGCGTACGACAACACGCGGATGGGGCGATACGGATTGGATGAGTGCGAGTCGCCCGACTACACCGGCGGGGCCGCGCCGGCGGTCGAGGTCTACGCTTACATCGCAGATCGGGTCCTGACCTGGCAAGCCGACCTCCCGCGCCTCGGCTATCCCAGAACCGTGTGGAGCGCGGCCGTTTCACGCTTCGAGGCCGTCGCGAGCTTCGGGGGGCGCGCCTCCG
>JANWKW010000048.1 GCA_025451135.1 Vulcanimicrobiia bacterium
AAATGCGCGCCGACCACGCGATCGCGAGGGAAATCGCCGATCCGCAAGCAGGCCTCGTTCGCGTCGGCGATCGTGCCGTCGCGATCGACCGCGACCACGCCGTCGGGGAAGTTGGCGAATAGCGAGCGCAGGCGGAGCTCGGACTCGATGAGCGCGCGGCCCTGCTCGCGGATCCGCCGAGCGGCGTCCCGTTCGAACGTGACGTCCCGGATGATCGCGAACGCACCGGTCACCTGCGCGCCGGTGTAGAACGGCACGACCGTCAGCGCCACCGAGAGCGGACGTTCGCCGCGCGTGCGCGCGAACGTCTCGTAGAAGCACGTCTCGCCGGCGATCGCGCGTTCGAAGTAGTGCTGGTTGCGGCCGCGCTCCTCCGGCGTGGTGAGGTAGCCGAAGTGGCGACCGATCATGCTCTCGCGCGAGATCGACCCGAGGCGCGAGACCGCGGCGTTGACGTCCGTGATGATGCCGTCGCGATCGAAGACCATGATGACGTCGGGGCTGTATTGGAAGAGCGCGCGGAAGCGCTCTTCGCCGGCCGCGGCCCCTTCGTCTGAGATGGCTCGCGGCTCGTTCACCGGTATTAGTGGGCCAGGTACTCGCGCAGGCCGTGGACGCCGCCTTCGCGTCCGAACCCGGATTCGCGGAAGCCGCCGAACGGCGAGGTCGGATCGAACTGGTTGAAGGTGTTGCACCAGACGACGCCCGCCCGGAGCTGGCCCGCCACCCACATGTTCTTCGAGCCCTTATCCGTCCAGATGCCGGCCGAGAGACCGTAGGGCGTATTGTTCGCCTTCTCGATCGCTTCGTCGGCGGTGCGGAAGGTCATGACCGCGAGCACCGGCCCGAAAATCTCCTCGCGCGCGATCCGGTGCGAGGTCTGGACGTTGGTGAAGAACGAGGCGGGGAAGAAGAAGCCTTTGCCCGGCAGCTCGCACTGCTGTTGGACGAGCGTCGCGCCCTGATCGATGCCGCTGCCGACCAGCTCCTTGATGCGGTCGAGCTGTTCGCGCGAGTTGATCGCGCCGATGTCGGTGTTCTTGTCCATCGGGTCGCCCAGACGCAGCGTCTGGATGCGCTCGGTCAGGCGGACGATCACCTCTTCGTGCGCGCGCTCCTCGACGAGCAGACGCGAGCCCGCGCAGCACACGTGACCCTGGTTGAAGTAGATGCCGTTGACGATGCCTTCGATGGCCTGATCCATCGGCGCGTCGGCGAACACGATATTGGCGGCCTTGCCGCCGAGTTCGAGGGTCAGGCGCTTGCCGGTGCCGGCCAGGCTGCGCGCGATGATCTTGCCGACCTCGGTCGAGCCGGTGAAGGCGATCTTGTCGACGTCGGGATGCTCGACCAGCGCGGCGCCGGTACGTCCGTCGCCCGTGACGACGTTGACGACGCCGGGCGGGAGGTCGCATTCGCGGATGATCTGCGCGAGCGCGAGCGCCGTGAGCGGCGTGGTCTCGGCCGGCTTGAGCACGACCGTGTTTCCGCAGGCCAGGGCCGGCGCGAGCTTCCAGGCGGCCATCAAGAGGGGGAAGTTCCAGGGCACGATCTGTCCGCAGACGCCCAGCGGGTCGGGGGCTTGACCCGCGCGCATCGCCCATTCGAGCTTGTCGGCCCAGCCGGCGTAGTATTGGAAGTGCGCCGCTGCGGTCGGGATGTCGAAGTCGCGCGATTCCTTGATCGGCTTGCCGCCGTCGAGCGTCTCGAGCACGGCAAGCTCGCGCGCGCGCTCGGTGATGGCGCGGGCGATCCGATAGACGTACTTGGCACGGTCGGCCGGCTTCATCTTGCGCCAGTACTTATCGTAGGCCTTGCGCGCGGCCCGCACGGCGGCGTCGACGTCGGCCGCGGTCGCCTGGGCGACCTGCGCCAGGTGTTCTTCGTTGGCGGGATTGATCGTGGAGAAGTATTCCGCGCCTTCGGGCGCTGCCCAGCCCCCGTCGATGAACAATCCGTACTGCTCGCGGATCTTCGGGCGGACCGATTCCGGTGCCGCGGCGTACTCGAAAATAGCCATGCTGTCTTAGTCTTTCGGGATGTAGTCGACGCCGGCGTAGTTGCCGGTGTCGAGTTTCTCGAGCTGCATCAGCAGATCGTCGAGCAGGGTCGACGCGCCGATCCGGAATAGGTCGGGATCGAGCCATTGCGGTCCGAGCGTCTCGTTCACGATCACCAGGTACGTGAGCGCCTGTTTGGTGGTCTTCACGCCGCCCGCGACCTTGAGGCCGCGGCGCTCGCCGGTCCGGCGGGCGAAGTCGCGGATCGCCTCGCACATCACGAGCGCGGTCGGGACGGTGGCGTTGGTGCCGACCTTGCCGGTCGAGGTCTTGATGGTGTCGGCACCGGCCTCGAGCGCGAGGTCGCTGGCGCGCCGGGTGTTCTCGTAGCTGCCGAGCTCTCCGGTCTCGAGGATGACCTTGAGGTGGGCGCGGTCGCCGCAGACTGCCTTGACCGCCACGATCTCGTCGAACACCTTACGCTCGTAGCCCGAGAGGAAGGCTCCGCGATCGATCACCATATCGATCTCGTCGGCGCCGGCCGAGATGGCCTGCTCGGTGTCGGCCAGCTTGATGCTCAGGTCCGCAAGTCCCGACGGGAACGAGGTCGCGACCGAGGCCACCTTGACGGTGCTCCCGAGCAACGCGTCCTTCGCGATGGCGACCAAGTTCGGGTACACGCAGACGGCCGCGACGCTCGGGACGCCCGGCCAGCCCGGGCGGGGCGTCATGGCCTTCGCGCACAGCGAGCGGACCTTGCCCTCGGAGTCGCGCCCCTCGAGGGTGGTCAGGTCCATGCAGCGGATGGCCAGGTCGATGCCGGCCCGCTTCGTGGTGGTCTTGATCGACCGCTTGGCGAGCGACGCGGCACGCGCCTCGAGCATGACCGCGTCGACCGCGACGTAGGGGATGAGCGGATGGGTCGCGAGCATAAGCGTGGGGAGTTCTACAGCGTCCCGCGCTTCTCTTGTTCCTTTTCGATCGAGACGAAGAGCGCTTTGAAGTTGCCCTTGCCGAACGACAGGCTCCCCTTCCGCTGGATGATCTCGAAGAAGACGGTCGGGCGGTCCTGGAGCGGCTTCGTGAAGATCTGCAGCATGTAGCCGAGATCGTCGCGATCGACCAGGATGCGCAGATCCCGCAGGATGGCGACTTCTTCGTCGATGTGTCCGACGCGCGCTTCGAGTTCGTCGTAGTAGGCGTCCGGCGTATCGAGGAACTCCACGCCGTTGGTCTTGAGCGCGCGTATGGTCGAGACGATGTCGTCGGTCCGGATCGCGATGTGCTGGACGCCGGCGCCGCGATAGAAGTCCAGGTACTCCTCGATCTGCGATTTCTTCTTGCCGTGGGCCGGTTCGTTGATCGGAAATTTCACGCGATGCCGAGGATCGGTCATCACCTTGGACTTGAGCGCGGTGTAATCGGTCGAGATGTCCTTGTCGTCGAACGAGACCAGCTGCGAGAATCCGAAGACGGCGGCGTAATAATCGCCCCAGCCGTCCATCTCGCCCCAGCCGACGTTGCCGACGCAGTGGTCGACGAACTGCAGGCCGGGCTTCTGCGCGAAGGCGATCGAGCGCGGCGCGGCCACGAAGCCCGGCGCGAAGACGCCGTGATACGCGTCGCGCTGCACGAACGTGTGCACGGTCTCGCCGTAGGTGGCGATGGTCGCCTTGACGATCGAGCCGTTCTCGTCAGAGAAGGTCTCGGGCTGCGCGACCGCCTTCGCCCCGCCGCCGATCGCGGCGGCGAACGCGGCGCGGCAATCGTCGACCAGGATCGCGACGTCCTTGACGCCGTCGCCATGCTCCATCACGTGTCGCGCGATCGCGTCGTCCGGACGGAGGCTGCCCGTCAGGACGAAGCGCAGCCGGTTCTGACCGAGCAGATAGCTGACGCGGTCCTTCACGCCGGTCTCCGGACCCGCGTACGCGAGCTGGTCGAAGCCGAAGGCCGTCATGTAATAGTGCGCCGCCTGTTTGGCGTTCCCGACGTAGAACTCGATGTGGTCCCAGTCGATGTGCGCGAGCGGATTGGCGGCGGGCGGCGTGGCGGACGTCATGGGGCTCCCTCTTGGCGGATGATTTCGAGCGGCCCTGTCGCAGACGGGCGCGGGACGAAACCCGGCGAAGACGGGAGGCGTGACGCCAACTCTACGTGCCGCTCTCACGGGTCTGATCGACTATGCCGGGCTGTTCCCGCCGTCCGCCCTCCCGATGGACGAGGCGCTGACCGGCTATGCCGCAGCGGCCGCGTCGGAGCACGCCTGGATGGTGCGGCGCTTCATCGTGCCGGCTTCGCGGATCGCCGACCTTGCGGCGGCGTACGCGGGCTCCGCTCCGCTGCCCCTGTCGGTCATCCTCGACGCGCCGAACGACGCGCTCGGATGGTTCGAGGCGACGCGCCTGCGGCTTGCGACGACGCAGGAGGCGCTCGCCGCCGACCCGCGCTTGCGCCTCGCCGCGCTCGAAATCCCGCTTCCGGCCCTGCGGACGCTGCGGGATACCTACGACGGCGCGATCGGTCAATACGCGGCGCTCGCCTCGGCCTCGGGCGTTCGCGACGTGCCGGCCTACCTGGAGCCGTTCCGCGACGCGCGTTGGCGCGACGCGTTGCCGGCCACGATGACGGTGCTCGCCCGTCACCGTCTGGGCGCCAAGGTCCGGTGCGGCGGCGCGACGGCCGATGCGGTCCCCTCGCCCGAGGAGCTCGCGGCCTTCATCCGCGCCGCGGTCGCCGTCGGCGTGCCGTTCAAGGCGACGGCCGGGCTGCACCACCCGGTGCGACGCGTCGACCCGGCGACCGGGTTCGCGATGCACGGCTTCCTCAACATCATCGCGGCGTCGCTGGCCGCGCGCGAGGACGATCCGGGCATGGCGATCGAGGCGGCGCTCGGAGAAGAAGACCCGCGCGCGTTCCGCTTCGACGAGGAGGCGGTCGCGTGGCGCGACCGCCGTTACGACGTCGCGGCGATCGAGGCGATGCGCCGAGCCGCTTTCGTCGGGTACGGGTCGTGCAGCGTCCAGGAGCCGGTCGCGGATCTGACCGCGATGGGACTGCTCGGCGAGGCCCCCGCGTGAGCGATCGGACGACCGATCCCGGCGCTCGCTCCTGGATCCCGGTCGACGACGCGAGCGACTTCCCGATCCAGAACCTGCCCTACGGCGCGTTTCTGCGCGATGGAGAACCGCGTCTCGGCGTCGCGATCGGCGAGCACATCCTCGACCTGCGCGCGTTGGCCGAGAACGGACTGCTCGACGGTGCCTGCGATCCGGCCCTCCTCACGCGTCCTTCCCTCAATCCGTTCCTCGCGTCCGGTCGCGCCGCGTGGCGAGCCGTGCGCGAGCGTCTCTTCGATCTGCTGCGCGAAGGCGGCGACGTCGGGTTGCGGGCGCGCGATGCGAGCGCATTCTTCGTGGCGCGCGCGAGCGCGACGATGGACGTGCCGATGCAGGTCGGCGACTACGTCGATTTCTATTCGTCGATCGAGCACGCGACCAATCTCGGCAAGATCTTCCGGCCCGACGGCGAGGCGCTGATGCCGAACTGGCGGTGGATGCCGATCGGCTATCACGGCCGCAGCGGTACGATCGTCATCGACGGCACGCCGGTCCGCCGCCCGAACGGCCAGCGCAAGGCGCCGGACGCGGCCGAGCCGAGTTTCGGGCCGACGCGTATGCTCGATATCGAGGTCGAGGTCGGCTTCGTCACCGGACCGGCCAACGCGCCCGGCAGCCCGATACCGGCGGGCGACGCGCGCGAGCACGTGTTCGGCCTCTGCATCGTCAACGACTGGAGCGCGCGCGACATCCAGGCCTGGGAGTACGTGCCGCTCGGCCCGTTCCTCGGCAAATCGTTCGCGACCACGGTCTCGCCCTGGATCGTGACGCTCGACGCGCTCGAACCGTTCCGCGTAGCCGGACCGGCCCAAGAGCCGCCGCCGCTCGACTACCTGCGCGTGCCCGGGGACTGGAACTACGAGGTCGCGCTCGACGTCGAGCTGACGACCGCTGCGGGGGCGTCCAAACGCATCTCGCAGACGAACTACCGCTTTATGTACTGGAATATCGCGCAGCAGCTCGCGCACGCGACCGTCAACGGCGCGGTCGCCCGACCCGGCGATCTGTTCGCCTCGGGCACCATCAGCGGCCCGACCCGCGAGAGCCTCGGCAGCCTGATCGAACTGACCTGGCGCGGCCGCGATCCGATCGAGCTGCCGGACGGCGAGCAGCGTACGTTCTTAGACGATGGCGATACCGTCGCGATCCACGGCCGCTGCGAGGCGCAGGGCGCGCGTGCGATCGGCTTCGGCAGCGCGCGCGGCACGATCGCCGGCTGATCCGGCCGCGAACGCGGCGGAGGGCATCGACGTCAGGGGCTCTCCTGGATCCACGAGCGATAGTAGTTCCGGTCTTCGCACGGTTCGACGGCTTCGGCGACCATCAGCGGCGCGAACGTGTCGACCATCACGGCCATCTCGTCGGTCGAGGTCTTGCCGAGGCTGGATTCGACGGCGCCGGGTTGCGGGCCGTGGGGCGCGCCGGCCGCATGCAGCGTGATCGAGCCCTCTTCGACCCCGCGGCGGCTCATGAAGTTCCCGGAGACGTAGTACAGCACTTCGTCGCAATCGACGCTAGAATGGTTGTACGGCACCGGCACGGCCTGCGGGTGGTAGTCGAACATGCGCGGGACGAACGCGCAGAACGCCGCGCCCGGCGCTTCGAACGTCGCGTGGGCGGGCGGCGGCTGGTGGAGCTTGCCGGTGATCGGCGCGAACTCCTCGAGATTGAAGGCGTACGGGTAGCAGTAGCCGTCCCAGCCGACGACGTCGCATGGGTGGTTCTGCACGATGTATATGGCGTCGCGTCCGCCGTTGGTGACGCGGATCTCGTGTTCCCCGCGCCGCTCGACCGGCGGCTTGAACGTGGGGACGCGGAAGTCGCGTTCGTAGTAGGGCGCGTGCTCTTCCAACTGACCGAACTCGTTGCGGTAGCGGCGCGGGATCTTGACGGCGCCGCTCGAGGCGTGGACAAGCATGCGGGTGAGCGAGGACGGATGCACGCGGTAGGTCGTCCCGCTCGGGATCACGAGGTAGTCGTTGGCGCGGTACGCGAGCTCGCCGAAGGGCGTCTCGAGCGTTCCCTCGCCGTGATGGACGAAGAGCAGCTCGTCGCCGCCGACCTCGCGGTAGAAGTAGTCCATCGGCTCGGAGAATTCGGCGACCGAGATCAGGATGTCGGCGTTGCCGAGCACCGGCACGCGGGACGCGATGGCGTCTCCGCCGGATGGGAGTTTCGCGGTCAGGAAATGGCGATTGCGCACCGGGTCGTTCGGCGAGAGGACGATCTTGGGGCGGTCCCACGCGCGCACGTCGAGCGTCGCGGTCGGCGGCGCGGCGTGATAGAGCAGCGAGTAGACGCTCTCGAAGCCTTTCGTCGAGAACAGCTCTTCGGCGTACAGGCCCCCGTCCGGCCGGCGGAACTGGATGTGGCGCTTGTGCGGCAGCGACCCGGACCGCACGTAGGACGGCATCGCTACTGAGCCTCGGCGACCGTCGCGCGCTCGACGGCGCTGAATCCGTTCGTCTTATGGGTGCCGTCGCAGAACGGCTTGGTCTGCGAACCGCCGCATCGGCACAGCGCCGCCGTGCCCGAGAACGGATACGGGTTGCCGTCGCAGTCCGTCAGGGTCACATCCCCGGTGATGAGGTAGGGGCCGCTCTCGCGGACCTTGATCGTCGTATCGGCCATAAGTCCCAATCTTCGCCGTCGTGCGCGGGTTTCCGTGCGGCGGCGCGAAGGCTCGTCCATGAGTACACGTATAGTCGCCGCGGCTCTCGCGGCTGCCGTGGTCGGTACGGCGCTCTGGCACACGCACGCGGGAGCGGCCGCCAAGAAGCCCGTCGCCCTCCAATACGACGAGATCGTGCGCATGGCGCTCCCGCCGAACACGCCGCCGCCGCCGGGCGCGTTCGCGACGGACTATGCCACCATCATGGGCGGCGCGCCGTCCGCCACCGCAGCACCGGCCGCCACGCCGACGCCGGCGCCGCGCAAACACGGTCTGTTCGGCGTGATCCAGCAGGTCGTCACCGGCTCCCCGAGCGGCGACGAGGGTGACAACGGCTATGCCGCTAACGCGATGAACGCCATGAAGAAGATGCAGCAAGGGACGCTCACCCGGCTGACGTTCTACAAGAACTGGCTGCGGACCGACGATCCGGTGAACCGCACGGCGACCATCTCGAAGTGCGACGTCCACCAGTACATCACGCTCGACCTGGCACGCAAGACGTACGCGATCGCGAACACCGCGCCCAAGTGCCCGCCGTCCAACGCGCCCGGCTATACCGGACCGGGCCGGGCCACGGTCGAGAACGAAGCGCCGGGAACCGGCGACATCACGTTCAAGAACTCCGCGACCAACCTCGGTCCGAAGACGCTCGAGGGCATCCCGACCGTCGGATGGGACAAGACGATGGAGTATTCGGCCACCAACGCGACCGGGTCGTGTTCGAACGGCGACTTCAAGATCATGACGCTCTCCTACGTCTCGCAGATCGTCCCGCCGCGCCCGTACTGCCCGCTGCCCTCGGCCGGCGCGCCGTCGAGTCCCGAGTCGGTGATCGTGCACGGCGGCTGCAAGCCGCGCATGCACAACGCGATGAGCGGCTTCGGCAGCATCTCCGACCGGCTCGAGATGTATCTGAAGATGAGCGTCGCCTCGGGCGGACAGAACGGCGGCGGGTTCGCGACCGTCACCGAGCGCGGCAACGTGAAGTGGTACGAGCAGCCCCAGGCGGACGCGCTCTTCAGCGTGCCGCCCGGGTTCACCCGACAGTAGTCGAGACTACTTGCTCTTGGACGGGTCGGTGATCCCGAAGATCGCGTAGAACGCGTCCGGGCTCATCGGCCGTCCGAGGAACTTCAAGATCTCCGCGTCCGGTTCGTAGGTGCGAGCCGGCTGCAGGATGTCCGTCCGATAGCGCGCGCCGACGACCGGGCTTTCGATGCCGCCCTTTTGGAACGCGGTGAACATGTCTTGCGCGTACACCAGCGACCACAGGTAGCCGTAGTAGCCGGCATCGTAGCCGAACAGGTGGCCGAACGACGCCTGCGGCAGCGTGCCCGGCACCATCGAGAGCGGCGTCGTCTCGGACTGCACCTTCGCCCAGACCGCGGTGGTGTCGACGTGCGGGCCCATCGTGTGATAGTCCATGTCGACGGTCGCGTACTGGATCTGGCGGGTCGTGAAATACGCATAGTCCACGTACTTCGCGGCGGTCATCTTGGCGATCAGATCGTCCGGAAGCGGCGCGCCCGTCTTCCAGTTCGAGGAGATCTGCTTGAGCACCGACGGCTGCCACACGAAGTTCTCGAGCATCTGCGAGGGCGCCTCGACGAAGTCCTGACGGAAACCGCCCGAGAGCGTCTCGTAAGGCGCCGTCGCCAGCAGCGCGGCCAGGTTGTGGCCGAACTCGTGGAAGAAGGTGACCACGTCGTCGTGGGTGAGCAGTGCGGGCTGACCCGGGCCGGGCTTCGGCCAGTTGCCCAGGATCGCCGCGACCGGGACGCGCGAACCGTCCGCCGTCTTGCGGTACGGCAGCAGCGGCCAGTTCGCGAAATGCTCGAACTTGCCGTCGCGCGGGAACAGATCGAAATACGTGTAGCCGAGGAGCTTGCCGGTCTTGCCGTCGGTGACCTTATACTCCAGGACTTCCGGCAGCCAGGCATCGCTGTTCTTGACCTGCTTGAAATCGATGGTCAGGAGCGTGTGGTAGATGTTGAGGACCGCGTCGATCGTGTGCTGCACCGGGAAGTACTGGCGGATCGCGTCGGTGTCGACCGCGTATTGCGTCTTGTTGAGGATGTGGTCGTAATGGCTCACGTCCCATGCGTTGAGGACCGCGTCGGGGTTGCCGGTATCCTTGGCCTTGAGCTGGCGCAGGTTCTCGAACTCGGCGCGGGCCTTCGGCAGGATGGCGGCGTCGAGGTTGTCGAGGAACTTGAAGACCCGGGCGGGCGATCCGGCCATCCGGTCGGCGAGCACGTAGGCGGCCCAGTTCTCGTAGCCCATCAGGTGCGCGAGCCGGTCGCGGATGGCGATGGCCTTCTCGAGGATGGCGACGTTGGCCTGACCGCCGCGGTTGCTGTACGCGATCGAGAACGCCTTGCGCGCGCTCTCGTCGGTGGCGTAGGCGGTGATGCCCGCCGTCGACTCGTTGACCTTCACCACGTACGTGCCGTCCGCGTTCTTGCCGAAGCTGGCGACGATGTCTGCCGGGATCCCGGCCGTCTGGGCGGGCGTGAGCGTGATGGTGGTCTTGTCGTTGGTGAGGTTCGTGCTGAAATCGATGCCGAGCTGGCTGAGCTGGTTCGAGAGCTTCACGAACTCGGCGCGCGCCGCCGGTGCGAGCCCCGCGCCGGAACGCTTGAGGGTCGTCAGCCACAGCGCCGTCAGCTTCTTATCGTAGACCGATTTCGCGGTCCCGCTCTTGCTTGCGGCCGCGACCGCCTGCTCGAGCGCCGGACGCGCGGTCACTTCGTTGAAGTAGGCCGACACGTCGTTCTGGCAGTCCGAGGACGCGTCGCGGACGGCCTTGTCGGTCGCGACGTAGTACGCGAACGTCTGGTAGACGAGCTTATCGTTGAGATCGGAGCTGGCGTTCTCCAAGGGAAGCACGACCGTCGCGAAAGTGCGGGGCGACCGCGCGCGCACGATGGCGTTCACGCGGGCGTCGGTCTGCTTGATCACCGCGGCGCACGAGGCTTTGATCTGGGCCGCGGTCAGGTGCCAGTCGACGCCGTCGGGCGCGGCGGCCGCAGCCGGCAGCGCGAACGCCGCCGCGGCGGCGACGCAGAGCGCGGAAGATATGAGGAAGCGATGGATCACGCGAGTCTCCTTCTGATTAGACGGGCCGTAATTGCAACGTTTGTCCCCCATGCCCTCGTTGCCAGCGGTTTGGCAGACCGGCTCCGACCAAGGCGGGTTGCGGCCGGCGGCGGCCCCCGTGGTATGATGGCCCGGCCATCGACGGGGGCTGGGCTCTACGCGGCGCAACCTCGTGAACCCCGCCAGGCCCGGAAGGGAGCAACGGTAAGCGAATCGTTGCGGGTGCCGTGGACCACCTGGTCCTCGTCGTGGTCCTTTTGAGGAGCCTATGCAGAGCATCTATCTTGCAGCGGCGGCCGCTTTGGCGGGCGCCCTCGTCGCCCTGGTGATCTACCATTTCGCGGCCGTCGCACCGGGTCTCAAGCGCCTCCAGGCGGAGATCCGCACCCACGACGAGATCATGGGCGGGGCGGCAGGACCGGCCTCTTCCCGGCTCGGCGGCATCGAGGCTGGCCTGGCAGCCCTGCGTGGGGAGCACGAAAGGGTCGCCCGGCGGGTAGGAGAACTGGACGTTTTGGCCCATACGGATATCTCGCGGGTCGGCTTTGTGCGTTACGACGCCTTCGACGACACGGGCTCCGAGCTCTCGTATGCCTTGGCTCTGCTCAATCGCGAAGGCACCGGCGTGGTGCTCTCCAGCATCTACTCGCGCACCGACACGCGCACGTACGGCAAGGCGGTCGAAGCCTATCGACCCCTCGCCAATGCTTCTGAAGAAGAAGTCCGTGCGATCGCGCTGGCCCGCGGATGAAGACGGCGGATGATTAAGCTTAAAGATCGTTACTACATCAAGATCGTGCCGCATCGCGGCGATAAGGTCCACCGGCTCGAGTTGACCCGTCGCCATATCGTGGCGGCGGCGATCGTGCTGGGCGCGGCGACCTTCGGCTCGCTCGGATTCGCCGGCGTCCAGACCCTGCGCGCGCACGCCGAGGTGGCGTCGTTGCAGACGCAGGCCGCGACCATCCGGCAGATCGACAAGAAGGCCGACACGCTGCGGACGCAGATCCAGAGCGTCCAGAAGCAGAACCAAGAGATCCAGCAGCTGATCGGGGTCAAGCCCAAGTCGCCGGCCTCGCCGAAACTGCAGAAGACCTCCTCGACCCGCCCGGGCGGCGAGGTCGACCTGGTCGGCCGGCACATCGACCAGCTCGACGCGGATTCGAAGGCGCTGGCCGCCGTCTCGAACGAGAACCGCACGCTGACGATGCGCATCCTCAACATGCGCCACATCGCCGCGCTCGGCCGGGCCCGCTTGCTCGCATCCATCCCGTCGATCAATCCCGTGCCCGGCGCGGACATCGTCGGCTGCTTCTGCTACCGCACCTCGCCCGACGTCGAGTTCCACGAGGGCGTCGATCTCAATGCCGACTACCAGGCGGTGCGCGCCTCGGCCGCCGGCACGGTCGTCTCGGCCGACTACGACGGTTCGTACGGCGAGAAGATCGTGATCGATCACGGCAACGGCTACCAGACCTGGTACGCCCATCTCTCGCGCATCGACGTGCACGCCGGCGAGACGGTCTACAAAGGCGAGCATATCGCCGTCTCCGGCAATACCGGTTTCTCGACCGGACCGCACCTGCATTACCAACTGATGCACGACGGCACGCCGATCGATCCCACGCCGTTCCTCAACGGCGTGCCCGCGAATGTCCTAGCGTCGCTTCCGTAGAACGAGAACGCCCGTGAACCTCTCTTGCGACCTCGCGGGTCTCCTCATCGCGCTCGCGCGCGCGTACACCCTGATCCTGATCGGCTATGCGATCCTGTCGTGGATCCCCGACCTGCAGCGCTATCAGCGCTATCTGGATCCGCTGGTGCTGCCGCTGCTGCGCCCGCTCCAACGCGTGATCCCGCCGATGGGCGGTCTCGATCTCTCGTTCCTGGTGCTGATCCTGGTCATCCAGCTCGTCGTCGTCCCCTTGCTCGGGCGGCTCTCGCTCAACGTCTGCTACGGGATCTGACGCGGTGAAACCCGAGAACCCGCACCGCTCGCTGACGGCGGATCTGACGCGCAACTTCTGCATCATCGCGCACATCGACCACGGCAAGACCACGCTCTCGGACCGGCTGCTCGAGATCACCCGGACCATCGCCAAGCGCGACCTGGAAGAGCAAGCGCTCGACGAGATGGACCTCGAGCGGGAGCGCGGCATCACCATCCGCATGCATCCGGTGACGCTCGAATATCCGGCGCGCGACGGCAAGAAGTACTCGCTCAACCTGATCGACACGCCCGGACACGTCGATTTCTCGTACGAGGTATCGCGGTCGCTGGCGGCCTGCGAGGGCGCGTTGCTGATCATCGACGCGGCCCAGGGCATCGAGGCGCAGACGCTGGCGAACTACCACCTGGCGCTCGAGCACGACCTCACCATCATCCCGGTGATCAACAAGATCGACCTTCCGGCGGCCGACCCCGAGCGCGTGATGCGCGAGGTCGAGGAGCTGTTGGTCATCGAGAAGAGCGACTGCATCCTGGCCAGCGCCAAGAACGGCATCGGCGTCGAAGACATCCTCGAGGCGATCGTCAACCGGATCCCGCCCCCCAAGGGCCACGACGATCACCTGCGCGCGCTCGTGTTCAACGCCCAGTTCGACTCGTATCGCGGGGTGGTCTCGTACGTCCGGGTGGTCGACGGCGAGCTGCGCCAGGGCACCAAATTCATGTCGATGCACCACCAGCGCGTCTACGAATGCACCGAGGTCGGAACGTTCACGCCGGCCATGCGACCGATCGGACGGCTCGGCTTGGGCGACGTCGGCTACGTGATCGCGAACGTCAAGTCGCTCGGCGATATCGACGTCGGCGACACGCTGACCGGGTCGGTCAACCCCGCCCACGTGCCCCTGCCCGGCTACCGCAAAGCGGTGCCGATGGTGTTCTGCGGCCTGTACCCGAACGAGGGCGCCGAGTACGGCGACTTGCGCGACGCGCTCGAGAAGCTCAAGCTCAACGACAGCGCGCTGGTCTACGAGCCGGAGACGTCGGTCGCGCTCGGCTTCGGCTTCCGCTGCGGCTTCCTCGGTCTGCTCCACATGGAGATCGTCCAGGAGCGCCTCGAACGCAACTACAACCTCGACCTGATCGCGACCTCGCCCTCGGTCGTGTTCCAGGTCACGATGACCGACGGTTCGATCGAGATGATCGACAACCCGTCGAAGCTGCCGTCGACCACGCTGATCCGCCAGATCGAGGAGCCGTACGTCAAGGCGACCATCATCGCGCCGCCCGACTACGTCGGAGCGATCATGGATATGACCCAGTCGCGCCGCGGCACGCTCGCCAACATGGAGTACCTCCACGACGGCCGCGTGATCCTGACCTACGAGATGCCCCTGATCGAGGTGATCGTCGACTTCTTCGACCAGCTCAAGTCGCGCACCAAGGGCTACGCGTCGCTCGACTACGAGGTGACCGGCTACCACGTCGGCGACCTGGTCAAGCTCGAGATCCTGCTCAACGGCGAACCGGTCGACGCGCTCTCGTTCATCATCGCGCGCGATCGCGCGCCGTCGCGCGGCCGCGCGCTGGCCGAGAAGCTCAAGGAGCTGATCCCGCGCCAGATGTTCGAGGTGCCGATCCAAGCCGTGATCGGCGGCAAGGTGATCGCCCGCGAGACCGTCCAGGCGATCCGCAAGAACGTCCTCGCCAAGTGCTACGGCGGCGACATCACCCGCAAACGCAAGCTGTTGGAGAAGCAGAAGGTCGGCAAGGAGCGCATGAAGCGCGTCGGCCGCGTCGAGCTCCCGCAAGAGGCGTTCATGGCCGTCCTCTCGCTCGAAGACTAGGCGGCCGCGCGATGAAGACCTTCGTCGCGACCAAGAATCTCGGCAAACTCGCGGAGATGCGCGAGATCTTCGCCGGCTCCGCGCTCGAACTCGACACCTATCCGCTCTACGCCGACGTCGAGGAGAGCGCCGACGATTACGTCGGGAACGCGCGTCTCAAGGCGACCGCGCTCGCCGCGCAGTTGCGCGAGGCGGGGATCGCCGCGGCGGTGCTGGCCGACGATAGCGGGCTCGAGGTCGCGGCGCTCGACGGACGCCCGGGCATCTATTCCGCGCGCTACGCCGGCGTCGCGACGTCGTGGCCCGACCGGCGCGAGGCGCTGCTGGCCGAACTGCGCGACGTCGAACCCGATCGCCGCGGCGGGCGATTCGTCTGCTCGATGGTGTTGCTGCTGCCGGACGGACGCGAGCTCGACGGCTTCGGCACCGTCGCGGGACGGATGGTAGAAGAAGTGCGGGGGCGGTTCGGATTCGGCTACGATCCGCTCTTCGTCCCGGACGGCGACACGCGCACCTTCGCCGAGTTCCCGGAAGCGGAGAAGAACCGGGTCAGCCACCGGCGTCGCGCGGCGGACGCGCTGCTCGCGATATTGGCGAACGCATGAGCCGCGCGATCGAGCCGGCCGGACTCGACGAGGTCCGCGCGTATGCGATCCGCCGATTTCCCGATACGTTCTCGCGCGGTCTGTACGCGGACGGCTTCGAGGCGATGGAGTGCCGCGCGTGGGTCGCGCGCGACGAAGGGACGGCGATCGGGATCGCACTGGCACGCGACCTCGAGACGGAACGCTTCGTCGCCGACCTGTACGTCGAGCCGAGCTTTCGCGGCGAGGGCATCGGGAGGCGGTTGCTCGACGCAGCCATCGGCGATGCGCAGGATCGATCGCTCGCGGCCACGTGCGACCCCGGCGACCCGGCGGCGATCGCGCTGCTGGCGAAGCGCGGCTTGGCGATCCGCGAGACGATCCTGCGCCTGTCGGGCGAGATCCCGAAAGACGACGATCTGCTGGCGCTGGCTGCCGGCGACTACCGATTCGGGATCGAGCGACTCGACCCGGCGATCCACGCCTTCGCTCTGGCCCAACTCGATCGCGAGACGCGCGGGAGCGCCCGCGAGAGCGAACACCGTTTCCTCGCGACGGTCGCCTCGGGCATCGTCTTCTCGATCGACGACGAGGCGGTCGGCTACGCCTACCTCTCTCCGAGCGGCCAGATCGGACCGGTCGCGGTCGCCTCGGGTGCCTACCTCGCCCAGATCTTCGCCTACGCGATGGCCGCGCTGCGCCGCGAACACGGAGCCAGCTGGTGCACCGCGGCCGTCCCGGCCGGCAACCTTCGGGCACTGCGAACCGCGCTGCGGGCCGGCCTGCGCATCCAGGCTGGCCCGGCGCTCGCATCCGACGGCCCGGCCGGCGAACTCGCGCGGTACGTCGCGCTTGACGCACTCCTATTCTAAGGAACGCCCCCCGCCGGCGGCGAACCGTCGGTCCTGGTCGGGGCGTAGCTCAGCTTGGTAGAGCGCTCGCTTTGGGAGCGAGAGGTTCCGCAGGTTCAAATCCTGTCGCCCCGATGTTTCCCCCATGTGCTCTTGCGCGGGCGTGGTATTCTATCGTAGGTCCGGGGGCACACGGCATGCGCCCGTGGTCTAACAGGATAAGGCACGAGTCTTCTAAACTCGAAGATGGGGGTTCGAGTCCCTCCGGGCGCAAACTCCGAAGTGCCGTCGTATGTGGTGGCTGTAGCTCAGTTGGTTAGAGCGCTAGACTGTGACTCCAGAGGCCGCGGGTTCGAGTCCCGTCAGCCACCCCAATCTCTTCCGCAGTAGTCTCTAGGACCCGTCGCGAAAGCGACGCACGCATGCTGCCGTCCCCGCCGGCGCCGCGATGGCGCGAATTCCTCGGGATCGCGATCACAGCCGTCACCGCGCTGTCGTTTTTCCTCTTCGTGTGGCAGACGCTGCAGGTCGGCGGCGAGGGCCAGGGCGACCGGCTCGTGCTGCAGCGCGAACGCTCGGCCGTCCGCACGACGCGCGCCGTCGTCGACGTGATGACCGCCGAGATCGCCTACCGCCGCCTGCGCACTAGCCGCGCGCCCGCAGCGCAACTGGTCGCGGCGCGCGACGCCGTCGATCGCGCGTTCGAGAGCGGTTCCGACGTCGTGGCGGCGGACGCGAGCGGCGGCGACGCGGCCAAGGCGTGGGCGCAGGCCCTGGCCGCCTGGTCGCAGGTCCGCACGCGGTCCGGCGATATGCCGTCGATGCACGCGCCCGTTCTCTCGCGGCTTCAACGAACGATCGACGCACTGCAGGACGCCTCGGGACTGACCTACGACTCCAACACCGCGACCCAGAACCTCTCGGACTCGACCTTGGCGAGCGTCCCGCGGGCGCTTTCGCAGATCTCTCGCGCGCACGACATCGCCCGCGAGGGCATGCGCGCGGGCGAGATGCCTCTGCGGCATCGGCTGGAACTGGCGACCATCCTGACCGCGATGCGCTCGACCTTCGACCTCTCGGGCGATCACATCGACGACATCCTGACCACGCTTTCCCAGCAGCTCCCCGCCCGGGCCGCGCTCTTCGAACGGACGCGCTCCGCGGTCGCGACGTACGGGACCGAAGGCGCCGCGTTCTACGCGTTGATCACGCAGAAGATCCTGACCGAGGCGCATCCGTCGATGCCGGTCGCCGACCTGGACGCCGGCGCCGATCGAGCTTCGGCGGCCGCGCGGACGCTCTTCGACCGGTTGGCCGAGGTGCTCGATATCGAATTGGCGCGCGGTCAGCACCTCAACGACCTGCGCAACACCTACCTCTACCTCGCGCTGCTCTCCGGCGCGGCGCTGATCGTCGGCGTCATGCTGCTGCTCGCGGGCCTGTTCGCGCGCCGCGATCGCCGCCTACTCAACGAGGTCCAGCAAGAGTCGGCCCGGCTCCAGGCCGAACTCGCGCGTCAGCAGGCCGAGAGCGCGCTGCGTCTGAGCGAGGCGCAGTTCCGGGCGGTCTTCGACGGTGCCGCCATGGGTATCGCGATCTTGGACGTCACGCGCGCCGTGGTCGAGTCGAACGAGGTCTTCCGGGTGCTCTTCGGCGATAATGCCCAGCGCATCTTCGAAGGTCACCAGCCCGAACTCGAAGATCTGATGGCCGGCGAGCGAGATGCGTTCGAGTACGAATATCACTCGCTCGGGCCGAGCGGCCGCGAGCTCTGGGCGCACACCACCATCTCGCGGGTGGGCGACGAGCAGGGCGGTACGCCGTTCGCGATGTGCATCGTCCGCGACATCACCGCCCTCAAGCGCAGCGAGCGGCGCGCGCAATACGACAAGACCCACGACCGGATGACCGGCCTTCCGAATCGAGGCGTCCTCGAAGACCGGCTTCGGGAACGTTTCGGCGAGGCCGGCGTGCTGGACTCGTTCTTCGCCGTGCTCTACGTCGACCTCGACCGCTTCAAAGACGTCAACGAGAGCCTCGGCCACGCCGCCGGCGACTTCGTGCTCACGACCATCGCCGGACGGTTGCGCGCCTCGATCGACGCGGACGACATCGTCTCGCGGCTCGGCAGCGACGAGTTCGCGGTGCTGGTCGGTTCGCTCGGAGACATCCTCCACGTCGAGCAGATCGCGCGCCGCATCGTCGCCAATATGGGCCGGCCGATCGACCTGAGCGGGCGCTCCATCTACGTGGGCGCGAGCGTCGGCGTGGCGATCGCGTCGTCCGCCTACGAGAAGGCCGAAGACGTGATGCGCGACGCCGACATCGCGATGCGTCAGGCCAAATCCGCCGGCGGCGCTCGCTACGCGATCTACGACTCCACCATGCACGCACAGGCGGAGCGCCGTCTCGAGCTGACCTCGGACCTTCGGTCCGCGCTCGAGCGGCACGAGTTCCGGCTGCTCTACCAGCCGATCGTCGATCTTGCCACCGGCGACCTGGTCGGCTGCGAAGCCCTGATCCGCTGGGACCATCCGAAGAACGGGTTGATGAACCCGAACGAGTTCATGCCGCTGGCCGAGCAGACGGCCTTCGCCGGCCGGATCGGCACCTGGGTGGTCCGCACGGCATGCGAACAGATGGCCCGCTGGTCCCCCGACCCGTCGTTCCTGATGCACGTGAACGTCTCGGCGGCCGAGTTGGTCGAGCCGGACTTCGGCCAGCGGCTGATGGACTCGGTCGCGACGAACCGCCTCGACCCAAGCGCGATCGTGCTGGAGATCACCGAGAACGTGGTGCTCGACGTCGAGACCCCGGCCAACCCCTCGCACGACGAAGACCGCGCCCGACGCATCCAGATCTGCATCCACGAAAACGGCACGGGCTATTCGTCGCTGCGCTACCTCCAACAGTTCAAGGTGGACTCGATCAAGATCGATCGCATGTTCGTCGCCGGGGCCAACGGCGAGCTCGCGAGCGAGCCGATCGTCCGGACGCTGCTCGCGCTCGCCGAATCGTACGACGTCCGGGTGGTCGCCGAAGGCGTCGAGACCGAGGTCCAGCGCGACGCCCTCCGCGCGAGCGGCTGTCGCCTCGCGCAGGGCTACCTGTACGCGCGCCCGATGCCGCCCGCCGAGATGGCCGCTCGCTACCCCACCGTCCTCGGGAAGGCGACGCGCTCCGCGTGAGCAGGACGCGCGCCCTTCGGCTCCAAACTCTACCCTGCCCGATGACGGCTTGCAAAGTGCGTGCGAGGCGGGTATAGTGTCCCAGGCACGCGCCTTTAGCTCAGTCGGTAGAGCAGTAGACTTTTAATCTATTGGTCCCGGGTTCGAGTCCCGGAGGGCGCAAACGAGCACCGCTAGCTCAATGGTAGAGCAGTTGACTCTTAATCAATTGGTTGAAGGTTCGAGTCCTTCGCGGTGCACCAACCTCCAAGATCCCCGCCGGGCCACGCCTGCGGGGATTTTCCGTTTCTGGAACCAAGCGAGGATGCCGGGCGTTGGGTCGGGGAGAAGGTAGGTCACATGAAGCGCCTGTTCGCTCTCGCCCTGCTCGTCGGCTCGCTTGCGTCCGTCGCGCCCGCCTCGTCCAAGGGGCCGCTGCGCGTCACGGTCACGAACGACGTCTATTGGCACGGACCCGCTACGATGATCGTATCCCAGACCGGGATGGGCATCACGATGACGGTCGCGCCGCACACGACCAGCTCGATCAGCGTGCCGCTGCTCGCCACCACGCTCCGTCTGAAAACCCAGCTCTGCGATACAAAACTGGCGCTTCCGCTCGAGTATCTCGCCCAACGCACGCAGGTGTGGGTCACGATCCACGAAGGCTGCATCCTGAGACTACGTTCGTGAGGTTCGCAAGCGTGCAACGCCCGTTCGCCCTAGCCGCTTTTATCGGCGCCATCGCGACCGCTACGCTTTCGGCTTCATCGGCCGGCGTTCGCTACGTCACGGTCGTGAATCTTGCGAGCGCGCCCGCGACGGCCGTGCTCGTCCAGCACGGCGCGGTCGCCACCAAGACGATCGCTTCGCACTACGACCACACCTTCGATATCCCGCCTGGAACCACGACGCTCCTGGTGACCTCCGCCGTCTGCTCGGGAGAGAAGCGTCTCGCGCTTCCTACCCAAGAGAAGGTCCGGGTCGTCATCAACACCGGCTGCGCCCTGAGCATCCAGTAGGGCTAGGCCGGCACGCGCGCATCGCTCCGGTCGAGCGCGCGCTCGAGATCGGCCAGCAGATCGGCGGGCTCTTCGATGCCTACCGAGAGCCGGATCAGGTCGTCGGTCACGCCGAGCTCCAGGCGTTCTTCCGGCGCGAGGGACCCGTGCGTCATCTTGGCCGGGACGCACAGCAGCGATTCGACGCCGCCGAGCGACGTCGCGAGATTGAACAGCTTCGTCTCGCCCGCGAACGCGTGGGCGCGCTCCACGCCGCCCCGCGGCCGCAGCGTCACGACGCCGCCGAAGCCGTCCATCTGCCGCTTCGCGAGGTCGTGGTCGGGATGTGAGGCGAGCCCCGGGTAATAGACGTCGACGATGTCGCCGCGTCCCTCCAGGAATTCCGCGACGAGTTGCGCGTTGCGCGCGTGCGCCTGCATACGCAACGCGAGCGTCTTGACGCCGCGCAGCGTCAGATAGGCATCCCACGGGCCGGGCACCGCACCGACGGCGTTCTGGTGATAGGCGACGCGCGCCGCCAGGTCCTCGTCGTCACAGATCACCACGCCGCCGATCACGTCGCTATGCCCGCACAGATACTTGGTCGTCGAGTGCATCACGACATCGGCGCCCTGGGAGAGCGGCCGCTGGAAGTACGGCGATGCGAACGTGTTGTCCGCCGCCACCACGATCCGCGGTTCCGCTTCCTTCGCGACGCCGGCGGCCCGTTGGATATCGGTGAGCTTGAGCAGGGGATTGGAAGGCGTCTCGAGCCATAGCAGGCGCGAGCTCGGGCGGATGGCCGCACGAAGCGCCGCGTCGTCGCCGACGTCGACGAACGTCGTGTCGATGCCGTAGCGCGTCAGGACGGCCGTGAATAGTCGGTGCGTGCCGCCGTAGATGTCGCGCGTGGCGACGATGTGGTCGCCGCTCGAGAGCAGCGAGGCGACGCCGGCGACGGCGGCCATGCCCGAGCCGAACGCCGACGCGTATCGCCCGCCTTCCAGACTCGCGAGCTGGGTTTCGAGCGCGCTGCGGGTCGGGTTGCCGGATCGCGAGTAGTCGAAGCCCTTGGTCGCGGCGGGGTTCTCGAGCGTGAAGGTCGCGGTCTGATAGACCGGCGGGATGGTGGCGCCGGTCGCGGCGCACGGATCTTGGCCCGCCCGGATCGCGCGCGTCGCGAAGCCGGTGGTGCCTGGGCGGCCAAAGGTCTGATTCGGCATGAGTCACACTCCAGGATTTGTGGTGGGAACGAAAAAGCGGCCCCCCGCCGTCGTGGTGGGGGCCGCTTCCGTAGGCTTTCGTCGTCCAAGCTTGCGGCTATAGCGAACCCCACCGGTGCATCTGCATCCGGCACGAAAGGCCGCTCGTCATCGCGAAGGTCGTGGACATGTTCCGCGAACCATAGCACGGCTCGTGGGAACCTTGTCAAGCGACCGGGCGTTCCAAGAGCGGCGGCGAGGAGGCCGCACGGATGAAGCTACTCGGACTTCTCGCGGCCGCGACGATGACCGGTCTCGCCTTCGCGCCGGCGAACGCGTCGGCCGGATACATCCTCACGATCGAAAATCCGACTACGTCGACCTACACCGTCGACGTGCACGACCAGTCGCGCGTCCACGGCGCGACCCTCTCGGCCGGGAAGTCGGTGACGTGGACGCTTGCCGGTCAGACGCCGCGGGTGACCGTCTCGACGGCCGGTTGCACCGCGTCGGCCACGCCCTCGATCAAGACGTACGTGACGCTTGCGATCAAACCGGGCTGCAGGATCGAGACGAAGGCGGCCGGGGTCAGCGGCTTCTAGCGGCGGCCCCAAGGCCTCTCCAAGCATCGGGCGGTAGCCTGCCGGAAGAAGAGGTGCCGTCTATGCGCGGTCGTGCGATCGTACTGATGCTCGTCCTGTCGGCGTCGGCGCCGGTTTCGGCCCAGACGGTCGCTCCGGATCCGTACGCCATCTTCGCCGGCGCGCGGCACTACTGGGAGCGCCAGCATTATCCGGCGCGCCTCGCCTACACGATCACGGTCGACGTCCTCGAAGGCGGCATCCACAAGGTCGAACACTACGCTAGCGCCTACGACGCCGCGAACGACGCCGTCGCGGTGAACCCGCTCAGCGACTACGAACTCGCGCATCCGGCCAGCGGCCGCGGCGTGAACCTCGGCATCCCGTTCGTCAGGCTCTCGAAGCCGGATCCGCCGCTCGACTTCATCGGCGTCCCGTCGCTCGCGCCGAACTTCTCGTTCGCGATCGCGCCGTTCGTGCCGTCCGACGCGCGCCCGAAGACCTCGGCGGAACTCGTACGAGAGATCCGCGCGCAGTTCCACGACCTCAAGCCGACGCCGGCGCCGACCCCGCTGCCGAGCGCCGAAGGTCTGCGCGAGATCGCGATCGTCTCGAGCACCCGGCATCGCTACGACATCACCCTGGTCGGCATCGAATCGATCGGCGGCGCGCCCGCGTACCATTTGGCGCTCAAGCCGACCGGCGATCCGCACCGGTTCCGGCTGCGCGACGTCTGGGTCGACGTCGCCAGCGGCGCGACCCGCCGCGTCGTCAACGCCGGCAACTTCGTCGACGGGCCCTGGCCCGGACTCACCTGGACGATCGATTTTGCGAGCGTCGACGGCGCGCTCTATATCGCGCGCGAGCATGCGGGCGATCCGGTCGCGTTCCGCGGACTGCGCTATCTCGATACCACCGTCAGCTTCTCGGACATCCGTCCGGCCGCCAAGACCGCGCTGGACGCGATCGCGCAGTACCGCCCGAACGACCGCGATCTCTTCGCGAAAGAGCCGTCCGATCCGTAGACCCGTCCGACCTACGTCGCAGACCGCGAAAAATCTCCTGTGGCGGGGGAGGAAAAGCACCCGAGGCGTGATATCTATGGTGGTCGCCGGAGCCGCTACCGGCCTCGGGGAGAGACCCAGGGGCACGTGGCGGAACTGGTAGACGCGCTGGATTTAGGTTCCAGTGGGGCAACCCGTCAGAGTTCGAGTCTCTGCGCGCCCAAGGTCTCATGCGGAAGTAGCTCAGTGGTAGAGCATCGCCTTGCCAAGGCGAGGGTCGCGAGTTCGAATCTCGTCTTCCGCTCCATTTAACCGGCGCTGCGCGCTTCGCGCCCCCCCCTACGGGCAGAGCCCGCAGGGCTCCCCACGTTCGATGCATGACCGGAGCTATGAGCACTTCTCCCTCGTCCACTCTTACTCGCCTTGATCCTACTCGGGTCGAGCTCGAGATCTCTATCTCTCCGGACGAGCTGGCGGCAGCGCAGGAGCGCGCGTTCAAGAAGCTTTCGAAGAACGTCCGCCTGCCCGGGTTCCGGCCGGGTAAGGTCCCGCGCCGCGTGTTCGAACAGAACTACGGCGTCGAGTCGATCGAGAGCCAGGCCATGGAAGACGTCGTTCCCGAGGTCTACGCCAAGGCGGTGCGCGAGCACGATCTCGACCCGGTCGAGCGCCCGAGCATGCAGATGCTTCCGGAAGAGCCGGGACAACCGTACCGCATCAAGGCGACCGTCGAGGTCCGCCCGACGATCGAGCTCGGCACCTATAAGGGCGTCGAGGTGAAGCCCGAGGCGGCGGCGGTCACCGACGACGACGTCGAACGCAGCCTGCAGAGCCTGGCCCGCGAGCGCGCCACCTTGGTGCCGGTCGAGCGCCCCGCGAAGCTGGGCGACGTGGTCACGCTCGACTACGCCGGCAGCATCGACGGCGTCCCGTTCGAAGGCGGCACCGCGACCGGCCAGATGACCGAACTCGACGAACGCCGCTTCATCCCCGGCTTCGCGACGGGCATCGCGGGTCTGTCGGCCGGCGAATCCAAAGACGTGACCGCGACCTTCCCGGCCGATTACGGCCAGGCCGATCTTGCCGGAAAAGACGCCGTCTTCGCCGTCACCGTCCACGACGTCAAGGAGTTCGAACTCCCCGCGATCGACGATGCGTTCGCACGGTCCGTCTCGGAGAACGCGACCGCCGCCGAGCTGCGCGCCGACGTGCGCAAGCGCCTCGAAGCCATCGGCGAGGCGCGCCGCCGCCGCGAGATCGGCAACGCGGTGATGGAGAAGCTGCTGGCGTCGCACGACATCCCTCTGCCCGAGTCGATGGTCGAACGCGAGATCGGCCATATGATCGAAGAAGGCGAACAGCACGCGGCTCGCGCCGGCGCGAACTTCGAAGAATATCTCAAGCAGACGGGCAAGACGCTCGAGCAGCTCCGCGAGGAGTTCCGCCCCGAGGCCGAGTCGCGCGTCAAAGGCACCCTGCTGATCGAAGCCATCGCCAAGGCCGAAGGCGTCGTCGCGACGCCGGCCGATATCGCCGAAGAACTGCAGACGCTGGCGGCCCAATACGGCCAGCCCGTCGACCGGATCCGCAAGGCGCTCGGCAACAACGTCCTCTCCTTGATGGACGGCATCGTCCGCACCAAGACGATGGACCTGCTGGTCGACGCCGCCAAGACCCCGTAGGCGAATTCCCCGAATAGGCAACTCTTGCGCCCGCGTCGTAGTTACGGGGCGTAGACGTCCATCTCGGCGTCAGGCCGGTCTGTAAGGAGCATCCCCCGATGGGTCACTTGGTCCCCATGGTCGTGGAACAGAGCGCGCGCGGCGAGCGGGCGTACGACATCTATTCCCGGCTGCTCAAGGATCGGATCATCTTCGTCGGCGGTGCGATCGACG
>JANWKW010000049.1 GCA_025451135.1 Vulcanimicrobiia bacterium
CCTGCGGCACGCCACCCGGGTGCGTTCGGCGCTTGCGTGGCTGGCCCGCACGGCCGAGGCCCGGGACCTCGGGGTCGCTTCGGTCGACGCGGCCGGCCGGCGATTTCTCCAGGCCGAGCCGGCCATCGAGCGGCTGCTCTCTGGGGGACCCCACCCCGAGCCGCCGCGTCGAACGCTAGGGCTGCTGGCCGAAATCGCCGATACTCTAGGGTGAGCATGGACATCACCACCGACCTGGCTGCCGTGCAGCAGCGTATCGCCGAGATCACCGGCGCCCCCGCGCCCGGCGCTCCCGCCGGCGCCCCGGGTGCGTTCGGCGCGATGGTCCAGGCGGCGATGGATCCGTCGACGGTTTCCGCAGCGCCCGGCTCGCCCGATGCGGGCGCGGCATCCGGCGCGCCAGCGATGGTGCCGCCCGCCCAGATCGACCAGCTCGTCTCGCAGAACGCCGGCCGCTGGGGCGTCGACCCCGCGCTGGTCAAGGCGATCATCGCCAACGAGTCGGGTTTCAACGCCAACGCCACCTCGAAGACGGGCGCCCAGGGCCTGATGCAGCTGATGCCCGGCACCGCCGCCGGTCTCGGAGTGACCGATTCGTACGACCCCGGCCAAAATGTTTTCGGCGGGACGCGTTACATTCGGGGCCTGCTCGACCGTTTCCATGGGGACATGCGTCTTGCGATCGCGGCATACAATGCCGGACCGGGGGCAGTCGAGAAGTATAACGGTGTTCCCCCGTATGCCGAAACCCAGAATTACGTCCAGAACGTCCTCGCCAGCTACGACAAGTACCGCGCTCGGCCGTAGCGCCGCCGGTGCGGCGCCGCTCTGCGCGCTGCTCCTCGTCCTGACCACGGCGCAGACGCCGCCCACGCTGCAGGCGGCGTTGGCGCTGCATACGGCGGGACTGGCCAGGCTCGGCGCCCACGATCCGGCGACGCTCGAGACCAGCGGCTCGATGAGCGGCAACAAATTGGACGGCCGGTTCCATTCGTGGCACGACGATCGAAACGACCGTTTCGATCAAGCGCTCGGGCCGCGCATCGAACGCACCTATCGCCTGGGCGACCGCGAGTTCATCGTCAACATGAGCGGCAACGTCCGCGAGCTCGGCGGATCGCTGGTCGCACGCCAGGTCACCCAGGATTTCATCTCCTCCGGCGACTTCGTCACCCAGCCGCAATACGATACGTTGCTCGCGCCCGCGACGCTGCCCGACGGCCGCGGGGTCGTGCAGATCCGGGTCGCGCCGCCCAAGGGCGACGTGGAGACGGTCTCGCTCGACGCCAAGACCGGCCTGATCGATCAGGTCAGCTACGTCGAAGACGACGGCATCTCGACCATCTCGTACGACGACTACCGCGTCTTCCACGGCGCGCTGGTGCCGTTCGTCGAGCGCGATTCCAACGGCGACACCGCGTTCGACGTCAGCCTGCACGTCGAGAAGGTCGTGGTCGACCGGGCCATCGCTCCCGAGGTCTTCGCCGTGCCGGCCACCTCGACGATCTCCAACGACGCACCGGTCACGGTCAAGTTGACCTACAACGACGGGCACGTCTACGCACCGGTGACCCTGCGCGGCCGTCCGTACACGTTCTTGGTCGATACCGGCGCGCAGGCCGTCTTCGTCGACTCGACCGTCGCGACCCAGAACGTCCTGATCCCGGAGGGCATCCTGGAGGTCAGCGGCGCGCGGCGTTCGAGCGCGCTCGGGATCGCGCCGCTCGAGAGCATCCAGATCGGCGGGGCGACCTTGCCGGTCGGGATCGTCTCCGTCGTCGATCTCGCCAGCTCGACGGCCGGCGCGTTTCCGATCGACGGCGTGCTCGGCTATCCGTTCTTCGCCTCGGCCGAGGTCCGGATCGATTTCAACCGCTTGACGATGACCGGTGGCAAGCCGGGCTCGCTGCCGGTGCAGGGCGACCGCGTCGATCTCGACACCGATCGTCAGCTCCCCGAGACCTCGGCCGCCATCAACGGCACCAGGACGAAGGTCTTGATCGATACGGGCAATAGCGTCGAGCTGCTGGTCTTCAATCCGTTCGTCCAGGCGCATCCGGGACTGATCCCGTTCACCGGATCGCATCAGATCAGCAACTACGGCGTCGGCGGTTCGACGCCGGCCGTCGGCGCCAACGTCGATCAGCTGGACCTCGGTCCGTACAAGCTCTACAACCGGCGCGCCAACGTGATGCTCGGTTCGACCGGCGCCTTCGCCGACCGGGTGGACGGCGGCAACGTCGGCCTCGGAACGCTGCAGAACTTCGTCGTCACGTTCGATCTCGCGAACCGGGCGATGTACCTCTTGCGGGCGGGCACCTTCGACGACGGCCGGTATCGCGCGCGCTACGACACCCAGATCCCATGACGCGATAACAATTCCGCCGCACCGCGGCGACTCTCCGGCAACGCGACCCGCGTATGCTGGACCCATGATCGACTATTCGCACCGACTGGCGTTCGACGTCCTGACCGCGCCGCTGGCCGAGATCGACCGGCGAACGCTCTCCCAAGCCTGGTATTCCGCGCTCCGTCTGGCGAACGCGCCGGCATCCCGGCCGCGCCGCGGCGTCGCACGCGTCGTCGACTCCGCACCCGCGCGCGCGGCTGCGGCCGCCGCAACCCCGCGCGCCGTCCGCGCGACCGTCGCCAACGCGCGCGCGATCTCGACGTCCCGCACGCGCGAGGTCTGCGAGGTCGCGTGCGACCGGCGCTCGCCGCGCACCGATCTCGCGCGCCGCATCGAACGCATCGTCGCGCGTCCGCTCGCAGCGACGCGCGGCGCGTTCTTCGCCTTGCGCGGACCCTACGGTCGGGTGCAGATCCTGCTGCGCTCGCACGGCGGACGCACCCACCTGGTGGCGGTCTGCTCGCCGGATGCGCGCGACCACGTCGCGCGGGCGCTCGAGCAAGCGCGCTACGCGCTCGCGCGCGGCGGGATCGCCGCCTGCGCGGTGCGCGTGCGCGGGGGCGCGCGATGACCGTCGATGCGGCGATCGGCGCCGCCTTCGACCGGGTCGCCGCGCGCGAGCGCGAAGCCCAGACCTCGTTCGATCCGACCCTGCCGGAGCGCGCCTACGCGATCGTCGACGACGGACGGGGCGGTGCGCTCTACACCCGCGACGCCGCCTTCACGATCCGGGACGGCCGCGTGGTCGACGAAGCGGGCCGGGCCGTGCGCGGCATCTCGCGGCCCGGTGCGGCGCTCGGCGACCTGCGCGTCGATCCGACCGATCTCGCGCTCGGGCGCGTGCGCGACCTGCGCGTCGGCGAGGACGGCAGCGTCAGCTACCGGCGCGAAGCGATCGATCCGCGCTCGGGCACACTCTCGCTCGAGACGGTCCCGGTCGGCCGGATCGCGCTCGCGCGCTTTCCGCTCGCGACCGCGCTGCGTCCGGTCGACGGCTCGCACGTGCGGGCTCCGGACGGCGTCGTGCCGCACGTCGGCAGCGCGGACGACGGGACGTTCGGGCCGATGAGCGGACCGCGCGAGGGGAACGGGCTCGACGCGACCTTGCAGCGCCTGCAGGAAGCCTACCTCGCATTGGACGCGCTGCGCGCGGCGCGCGGCGCGCAAGGCGCGACCGAGAAGGGCGCGATGGATCTGGTCAAGTGAGGCATCTCTCGTTCGAAGCGCCGGCCCTGCTGACCAACGGCCGGCGCGTCCGGCGCGCGCGCTTCGTCGAGCGCTCGCTCTTGCCCGTAGCGGCGGCGTGCGTGGTCGCCAACGGCGTGCGCGAGAGGCTCGCGTCGCTGCTCTCGACCGCGGTCGAGTTGCGAGTGTTCGCCCCGGTCGTCCCGGCCCGCGACGTCTGGCGGCGCCTGTACGACGGCGCGCGGCTCTACCGCGTGCGTGGGACGCTCGGCGAAGCGGCGCTCGTGATCGGCACGGACGACGCCCTGGCCCTGGCGGCGATCGCGTTCGGCGAATCGCCCGGCCGCGGCCGTCCCGCCTCGCCGATCGAACGCGAGGTCGTGAGCCGGATCGCGCGAGCCCTGGCCGGCACGCTCGGCGCCCTGACCGGCACGTGCGACGGGCCGCCCGTCGAGATGCCGAGCGAGGCGGCCGCCTTCACCACGTTCTTCGAACTCGCCCTCGAGCGTCCGGTGCCCCTGCGCCTCGGGATCGCGACGCGAGAACCCGCGCCGGCCTCGGCCGGGGGGCTGCGCCCGGCCGATCTGGCCGAGGTCGATCTGGACCTGAGCGTGCGGCTAGCGCCGGGCTGCCTCGCTCCGATCGCGCTTGGGAGCCTACGCCCGGGCGCGTGCCTGCCGATAACGACACTAGCGGGGGAGACAGCCGAACTGTGCGCCCGCGGCCGCACCATCGCCCGCGGAGTCGGCGGCGTCCGGAATGGACGCTACGCTCTGCGGTTGGATGAAGCGGTGCTGACGACGAGAGGATCTGCGTGACCATGGCCGGTGCCGAAGGGAAGAAGAACGGGAGCGAAGCCGCCAACTTGGACGTGCTGATGAACGTTCAGCTCCACGTCACCGCGGAGCTGGGGAAGTGCAAGATGTCCGTCGCCGAGGTGCTCAAGCTCGGCCAGGGCGCGATCGTCGAACTCGATCGCATGGCCGGCGGCCCGGTCGATCTGCTCGTCAACAACAAACTGGTCGCACGCGGCGAGGTGATCGCCGTCGACGAGAACTTCGGCGTCCGCATCACCGAGTTGATCCAGAAGCCGCTGTAGAACGGGAGCGAAGCGACCCACCTCTCCTGTCATCCCGAGCGTAGCGAAGCGTAGTCGAGGGACGGGCGCCTACCGGCGATCGCGCGCCTCAATTCCGGAAGAGCAATATCGGGGCAACATCCCTGCAACGCTGCGGCAATAGTGTCGCGGTAGCATCGAGAGCATGGATGCCGTGCTCTCTGCCGCCGGACGGGCGCATGCGACGCTGCCGCTCGACGTGGTGGCCGGCCTTGCGGTCGTCGCGCTGATCCCTCTCCTCCTGGTGATGTGCACCTCGTTCGTGCGCATCGTGTGCGTGCTCTCGCTGGTCCGCTCGGCGATCGGCGCGTCGGCGCTGCCGCCCAACGCGGTGATCGTCGGCCTCGCGTTCGTGCTGACGATCGTCACGATGGGCCCGACGCTGACGCGCGTCCGCGTCGAAGCGCTCGAACCGTACGCGCGCGGGAGCGCGACGCCGAGCCGCACGTTCGAACGCGCCGCTGCGCCGCTGCGCGCCTTCATGCTGCGACAGACCCGAGCCGACGACGTGCGGCTCTTCGAGCGGGTCGCCCGTCGCGCGCCGGTCGCGCCCTCGGCCGCTCCGCTCGACGTGCTGATACCGGCCTTCGTCGTCGGCGAACTGCGCAGCGCCTTCGCGATCGGATTTGCGCTCTATCTGCCGTTCGTCGCGATCGAC
>JANWKW010000050.1 GCA_025451135.1 Vulcanimicrobiia bacterium
GACTTCGACACGCCCGAGCACATCAAAGAGGCCTGTTACAAGAGCCTGCGCGACAACCACACGCACTACACCGGCTCGGCCGGCATCCCCGAGCTGCGTGCGGTCGTGGCCGAGTACGCGAGCCGGTTCCGCAAGATGCCGACCGCCTACACCGCCGAGAACGTGGTGGTCGCGCCGGGCGCCAAGCCGATCATCTGGAACACGCTCTCCGCGATCCTCAACCCGGGCGATCACTTCGTCTACTTCGACCCGGCCTATCCGGCGTACGCCTCGGCCGCCTCGTACCTGCAGGCCGACGCCACCGCCATCCCGCTGCTCGAACAGCGCGACTGGCGCATGGATCTCGACGAACTGGAGAGCCGCGTCGGCGAGCGGACCAAAGTGCTGGTGATCAACTCGCCGCACAACCCGACCGGCGGCGTGCTGCTGCGGGCCGATCTCGAACGGATCGCGGCCCTCGCGATCAAGCACGACTTCCTCGTGATCGCCGACGAGATCTACAGCCGCAACTTCTACTTCGACCGCGAGTTCGACTCGATCGCGTCGCTGCCGGGGATGAAGGAGCGCACCATCATCGTCGACGGCTTCTCGAAGGCCTACGCGATGACGGGCTGGCGCCTGGGCTACGCGATCATGCCGCCGGAGCTGGCGAAGATCGTGACGCTCTTCAACAACAACACGTTCAGCTGCGTGGCCACCTTCGTGCAGGACGCCGGTATCGCCGCGCTGACCGGCCCGGACGACGACGTGAAGCGCATGAACGAGATCTTCCGCCAGCGCCGCGACCGCCTGATCGAGGGCATCAACAAGATCCCGAACATCTCGTGCACGTCGCCCGAAGGCGCGTTCTACGCGTTCCCCAACATCACCAAGGTCACCAGCGACGACAAGGCGCTGGCCTCGTTCCTGCTGAGCGAAGCCGGCATCGCGTGCCTGGGCGGCAGCGCGTTCGGCGCGGCCGGCAAAGGCTATCTGCGCTTCAGCTATGCCGCGAGCTTCGAAGACATCGACCTCGCCCTCGAACGCCTCGCCGAGTACTTGCCGAAATTCACGAACTAGACGGCGACAAGGACCGGCGCGCGCTGGCCCTCCGCAAGCAGGCGGAGGGCCTCGTCGCCGCCGGCGACGCCGACGCGGCCGCCCCGCTCTACGCGGAGATGCTCGACCTGTACCGTTCGAGCGAGACCACCCCGCCGCTCGAGATGGCCAACGCGCTGCGCAGCGCCGCCCTGTATGCCGAACGTCGCGCCGACGCCGCCGAAGCCCGCAAGCTCTGGGTCGAAGCGCGCAGTTACTACCAGCAGCTCGACGAACGCTTCGCCTTGCTCCGCGGCCTCCCCGGAAACCCGGGCGTCATCGAAGCGGACCGGCACATCGCCGCCTTGTCGTAGCGGTCCCCCCTTGTCATCCCGAGCGTAGCGAAGCGAAGTCGAGGGACCGCCACCCGGCATTGCCGCCGCTAGGGTCCCTCCAGCGTACGCCCCATCGAAAAGACCGCTCGCATATCGCGTCGCTCATCGGCCGCAAGCCGCTGATGCCACGCGAACGAATCGACGATCCTTGCCAGAGCCGGCTGCAACGTCTTCCACCGCGGTTCGATCAGCATTGCGGCGCTGAACTCGGAGTTCGGGACTTCGATCGTCAGCCAGGTATGACATCGATAGAGCGTGAGCTCGAAATGGTGCCCGTCGACGAGCATCGTTATCGTATCGCCTTTTGGGCGAGCCACGACCGGGTCGCGCTCGTAGACCCTGGCGGTCCTTAGGAGCGCTACGAGAGCCGCGAATCGAGCCCGGTCGCCAGGCCTTGGAACGAGAGCGTAGACGCCCAGTCGTGGTGCACTATACGCCCCGACATACGTGCCAAGAAACGATGGTCCGTTCTGTTCCACGCTCGCGTAGAAGCACGGTTTCTCACGCCCCGTCGGCCAGCAGTCGCCGATCTCGACGGCCTGCACGTCGTCGTAGGATGGCGTTCCGCCCTCGTAGCAATCGGCACGGGCGCCGGCGGTGAGGGCGGCGACCAGTCCGACAAGGGCGGCTAGGGCGAGCGCCGATTTCATCATGCTCGTTCCACGCGTTTGTCTACGCCGCCGTGACCGAGAGACTACTTCGCGTAGAGGTAGATCGCGTTGGCGATCTCGCCGAGGACCTGACCGGCGATGTGGCCGCCGTCTTGGTCGCGGCCGGCGAGCATGTTATTGAGATAGAGCGCGAACGCGACGCGGCGTCCCGAGCGCGTGGTCGTGTAGCCGACCAGACCTTTGGCGGTGATGATGCCGCCGCGGCTCAAGCTGTTGCCGCCGCCCCACGTGCCGGTCTTCGCGTGGACGCGGCCCTTGGCCGGCGCGTCGACCTGGATGTTGAACAGCGTGCCGTCGACGCCGAGCACCGGCAGACCGCGGTAGAAGTCGGGATACCACTTCTGCGTCTGCGCCCACGCCAGATCGTGCACCATGAAGTCGGGCGTGAAGTACGCGTCGCCGCCGCCCAAACCGTCGGTCTGCGAGGCTTGGCCGAGGTCGAGGCCGGCGCCCGCCAGGAACGCGCGCTCGCGATCGAAGCCGGCTTGCAGCGCGGCGCGCGGCTTGGCGTGCGCGACCAGGACGCCCCACAGATACGGCATCATGGCCGCGTGCAGGTTGTCGCTCACCTTGAGCGTGACTTTCACATCTTCGCGCAGCGGGGGCGAGACGTGCTCCGCGACCCGGTTGGCCGGCAGATAGGCGGCCGCGAAGGCGCTGCGATCGAAGGTGGCGTCGCGCGGCGCGTCCGCGATCTGCACGCCCGCCTGCTGCAGCGCGAGCGTCAGTCCGACCTCGGCGAAGCGCGTCGGGGTCGGCACGCGATACGCGTAGAGCGTCGGCGGATCGCCGAGCGGCACCGAGCCGACGACCGTCACGCGATGGTTGCCGTTGTCGTCGGTGACGTCGGTGAAGTCGAGCGTGTTGTCGCTCTTGGCCGCTCCGGTGGTCGCCTTGTCGATGAAGACGGCGTACGGCGTCTGCGGCGAGAACGCGATCGTAGGGGGATCGCCGGCGCGCGCGCCCGCCGTCACGATGATGTCGATCAAGTTGTCGTTGACGACGATCGGCGAGACGAAGGCGCCCGTGCCGTCCTCGGGACCGGACTCGGGGAAGAGCGACGCGTCGACGACCACGCGTCCGGTGACGCGCTTGATGCCGGCGGCCGCGATCTGCTTGGCGAGGTCGCGCAGCACCGCGAGCGGATCGCCCGGGACCGCCTTCGTGTCCTTGGAGGCGTCGTAGGAATGGTCTTCGTTCTCGAAGGCGAGCGTGCCGTCGGGCCGGATCCGCTGCGAGAGGTTCGGGTCGCCGCTCGCGACCAGCACCAGGTCGCCGTCGAGCGTGCCGTCGGCGCCGATCGCGCCGGTCCGGTAGACCGGCGTGGTGAAGCGGAAGTCGCCCCCCAGCAAGGCGAGCGTCGTGCCTTCGGTCAGCGTCTTGGTGGTCGAGGCCGGCTTGAAGAACTTGGCCGCGTTCATCGCGTAGATGGTCCGCTTCGCATCCAGGTCGTAGACCGCGATCCCGAACGACGTATGCGCCAGTGACGGCGCGGCCAGGATCTGGTCGATGGCCTTGCCGAGCGGCGACGGCGCGGCCGGCGCGGGCGCGGCGTCGAGGAGCAGTCCGACGGCCCAGAGCAGGGCGATGATGCGCACGTAGACCTTCATAAGAAGCATGGTTTTCGTACGATGGCGAATCGCCTCCCATGGTCTTGCCGCCCGCGCCCCAGCCGCGTTTCTGGAAAGCGCTGATCTTCGCCGCGATCCCGGCCGGCTTCGTGCTCTGGACGATCTTCGGACGCAGTGCGATGCCGGCGTGGATCGGTCTGCTCATCTGGGCCGTCGCGAGCCTCGCCGTCGCCGGCATCATCCATGCGCGCGTGTCCGACGACTGGCGCTCGAAGTACGTCATGAACCTGCACGGCTTCGAACACCGCGCCAACGTGACGCGCAACGTCACCGTCAGACGGAAGTAGTCCTACGCCGGGGACGAGTCCGCGGCGGCCGGGTGCATCGCTTCGGCGACGCGCATCCAGCGGAACATCCACGGATTGAAGAGCGTCAGCACTTCGTACGGCAACTCTCGTTCCTTGACGCTCCGGACGCGGCTGCTCTAGTATCGCGCTATGAAACGCGCGCCGTTCGCACTCGCCGTCCTGTTGGCGTTCTCACTGCTCGGGGCGGCACCGGCCAAGCCGATCGATCCGCTGCTGTGGCTGGTCGGCGGCACCTGGACGGCGGATGCGTCGACCCTGGGTCCCGGCATGCTGCGCATCGAGACGCGCTACCGCCTCTCGTCCAACGGATCGTTCGTGCGTTTCACGACCGCGTTCGTGAGCGTCAAGGGCGCCGCGCCGACGTACGACGGGCAGCTCTACTACGACACGGCGACGCGGCAGTTCGCGATGTGGTATGCCGACGCCAAAGGCGGGATCGTGCAGGGACCGGTGGCGGTCGACGGCGCCGTCACCAGCCTGCTGTTCGACGCGGCCGATCCGGGCGACGGCCGGCCGGGACAGATGCGCGTGCTGATGACGCGCAAGAGCGCCGATCTCTATACCTGGTCGCTGTACGACCTGACGCGCGATCCGTCGCGGCCGATCTTCTCGCTGGACTATCGCCGGCGTTAGTCGTCCGCCGGCTGGGCAACGCCGGCGCTATCGCCGCGCATCAGAGCAGCTTCATCGCCCGCTTGACGTCGCGCATCGTCTGCGCCGCGATCTCGCGCGTGCGCGCGGTGCCTTCGGCCAGGATCGCGTCGACCGCGCCCGGGTCGGCGGCGTAGAGCGCGCGGCGCTCGCGGATCGGCCGCAGATACGCGTTGAGCGCCTCCGCGAAGTCGGCCTTGTCGGCGACGCAGCCCAGTTCACCCGACCGGCAGCCGCTCGCGACGACGCCGGTGCGATCCGCGTCCGCGATCAAGGTCCAGAGCGAGAAGACCGGACAGACCTCGGGCCGGCCCGGATCGTTGCGCCGCACCTTGAGCGGGTCGGTCAGCATCTTCTTCACCTTGGCGGCGGTGGTCGCTTCGTCGTCCGACAAGTAGATCGCGTTGTCGTACGACTTCGACATCTTACGCCCGTCGGTGCCGGGCACTTCCGGCACTTGCGCGAACGTCGGCTTCGGCTCGACCAGGATCGTCGTGCCGTTCCCGTAGAGATGGTTGAAGCGGCGCACGACTTCGCGCGCGAACTCCAGGTGCGCGGACTGATCGCGCCCGACCGGCACGAACGCGCCCTTGACGATCGCGATGTCGCAGAGCTGCATCAACGGATAGCCGAGGAATCCGTAGGTCGCGATCTCGGCGCCGAGCGCCTCGATCTGGCCCTTGTACGTCGGCACGCGCTCGAGCCACGAGACCGGCACGATCATCGAGAGCAGCAGCTGCAGCTCGGCGATCTCGGGGACGGCCGACTGCAGGAAGAACGTCGCCTTCTTCGGATCGATGCCGGCCGCCAACCAATCGATCACCATCTCGTCGCGGCCGCTGCGGATCTCGCTCGGATCGGCGAACTCGGTGGTGTAGCCGTGCAGGTCCGCGACTTCGAAGAACGCCTCGGCCGTCTCGGCGTAGACCAGCCACTGCTTGAGCACGCCGAAGTAGTGGCCGAGGTGCAGGCGGCCGCCGCCGCTCACCCGCATGCCGGACATGACGCGCGGCAAGGCGGGGCGCGCGGGATCAATAGGCAACCTGGAGTCCTCCGAAACGTTGGCGGGATGCGATGCGCGTGCGCACGTACGTGCGGGCGGATTGCACGGCGTCGGCCAGCGGCAGGCCGCGCGCGAGTTCGCAGGCCAGCGTCATCGCGAGCACGCAGCCGCCGCCGCGCATCGCGCCCGGCATCCGCTCGTCGTGGAAGAGCTGCACGCCGCGCGCGGTCGCGAGCGCGTCGACCGGATCGCCCGCCAGATGACCGCCTTTGAGCAGCACCGCGCGCGCGCCGCGTGACTGCAGCTCTGCGGCGGCGGCTCCGATCTCGCCGGCCGCGATCGACGCGCGCCCGAGCAGCCGGCTCGCCTCTTCGACGTTGGGCGTGAGCACGACCGACGGTAGTCGCGCCAGGCCGTCGCGAAACGTCGCGAAGGCCGCATCGTCGAGGAACGCGCCGCCCAGCGTCGCACCGAAGACCGGATCGACGACGGCCGGCGTCTTCGGATGCTCGGCCAGGAAGGCGGCGATCAGCGCGACGTTGGGGCTGCCGATCAGCGCGCCCACGCGAAGCACGTCGACCTCGTCCATCGGCAGCGCGTCGAGCTGCGCGCGCACGATCGCCTCGGGCAGCGGCAGGGCGGCGTGCAAGCCGCCGGCATCCTGCGCGGTGACGCCCGTGACCACCGTCACGTCGCGCACGCCGAACGTCTCGGCCACCCGGAGGTCCAGGCCGAGCCCGGCCACGTTCCACGGATGGGTGGTGCCGATCGAAGCGACGACGGGTCCGCTCATATCGCCCCCTCATTCCACGCGAAGACCAGAGCCTCTGCCGCCGCCCGCGGATCGCGCGCGCCGGCGATCGCCGAGACGACCGCCGCCATCGCGACGCCGGTCGCGCGCACGTCGGGCAGCTGCGCCAGGCCGATGCCGCCGATGGCCGCCACCGGCAACGCCGTCGCGTCCGCGATCCGCCGCAGTCCGGCGATGCCGATCGGCTCGCCCGCGTCCGGTTTGGTCGCGGTCGGGTAGACCGCGCCGACGCCCAGATAGTCCGCGCCGCCGGCCTCGGCCGCGATCGCCTCGTCGACCGTTCCGCACGAGACGCCGATCAGCCGCGCGCCCAGGATCTCGCGCAGGCCCGCGATGTCGGTGAAGCCGTGGTCGTCCGGGCCCACGTGGACGCCGTCGAAATCGTAGCGCGCGGCCGCGTCGGCGTCGTCGTTCATGATGCACAGCGCCCCGCACTCGAGGGTCGCGCGCCGGAGCGCGATCGCGGTCTCCGGGACGACTCCGCCCTTGGCGCGGTACTGCACGATCCGCACGCCCGCGTGCAGCGCGGCGCGCGCGACCGCGACCGGATCGCGGCCGCCCTCGTTGACGACGGCGTAGATCCCGCGCACGGTCAGCGCCGGGGGTAGCGCCGCAGCAGCGCGACGTTGGCGATCAGATAGACGACGAACGCGAGTGCGATGCCGATCGCGAGGCCGGTCTGGCCGCGATGGAGCGCGAGCGGAACGATCACGGCGAAACAGATCACCGCCGCGATGGCCAGCGCGACGATGCGCGTGAACGGAAGCACTAGGATTCGTCGTCGAGCAAGAGGTCGGAGATCCGCAGCAGATCCTTGTCGTTGGTGAAGCGGAACTCGATCCGGCCGCCCTTGCCGCTGCGCCGCAGCGCGACGTGCGTGCCGAACTTCTCGCGCAGGCGCGACTCGAACGCGTGCTCGTCGGCCGAGAGCGGCTTGAGTTCCGGCGCGGCGCCGCGCGCGGCGGGCGTCTCGACCGCACCGGCGGCGCGCTCGAGCGCGCGCACCGAGAGGCCCTCGTTGACCGTCCGTTCGGCGAGCTGTTGACGCTGCTGCACCGGCGCGGCCAACAGCGCGCGGGCGTGGCCGGCCGTCAGACGGCCGTCGACCAGCATCGCCTTGATGCCGTCGGCGAGCGCGAGCAGGCGCAGGGCGTTGGCGACCGCGGGCCGGCTCTTGCCCAGACGCTGCGCGAGCTCTTCCTGGGTGAAGTCCGCGGCTTCGAGCAGCTGCGCGAAACCGGCCGCTTCTTCGATCGGGTTGAGATCCTCGCGCTGCAGGTTCTCGATGATCGCGACCTCGAGCGAGTCGCGGTCGTCGCTCTGACGCACGATCGCCGGGATGGTGGCGCGCTGCAGCGCCGCGCACGCGCGCCAGCGGCGTTCGCCGGCGACCAGTTCGTAGCCGTCGCCGCGCCGGCGGACAATGATCGGCACGAGCACGCCGTACTCCGCGATCGAGGCCTGCAGTTCGGTCAGCGCGTCCGGTTCGAAGGTCTTGCGCGGCTGGTACTTGTTCGGGACGATCTGCGCGACCGGGATCTCGTGCAGCGACTCGGTGCGCGCCGACGAGGTCGGCACCGGCCCGTCGCCGAGCAGGGCGCCCAGGCCGCGCCCGAGGCCGCGCTTGATCGGCGCGCTCATCGGGCGGCGGCCTCGACGGCCGCCGGCATCGCGTCGAGCATCTCTTTGGCGAGCGAGATGTAGGCCTGTGCGCCGCGGCTCTTGATGTCGAACAGGATCACGGGCTTGCCGAACGACGGCGCCTCGGAGAGCCGGATGTTGCGCGGGATCTGCGTCTTGAACATCTGCTCGGGGAAGTAGCGCTCCAGCTCGTCGAGCACTTCCATCGCGAGGCGCGTGCGCCCGTCGAACATGGTGACGAGCACGCCGCTGACGTGCAGCGTCGGATTGAGCGCCTCGCGCACGCGGCGCACCACGTTGGTCAGCTGCGAGAGGCCCTCGAGCGCGTAGTATTCCGCCTGCACCGGGATGACGATCTCGCGCGCGGCCGTCAGCGCGTTGATCGTCAGCAGGCCGAGCGACGGCGGGCAGTCGATCAGGGTGAAGTCGTAGGCGTCGGCGATCGGCGCGAGCGCCGAACGCATGCGCGTCTCGCGCGAGAGCCCGGAGACCAGTTCGATCTCGGCTCCGGCCAGATTGATGGTGGCCGGGACCACGTGCAGTCCCTCGATCTCGGTCGGCTGGATCACTTCGGCGATGGTCGCCTGCTGCATCAGCACGTCGTAGACGTCGCGCTCGATGCGGCCCTTATCGATGCCGAAGCCGGTGGTGGTGTTGCCCTGCGGATCCGAATCCACCACGAGCACGCGCTGCCCGCGGACCGCCAAGGCCGCGCCGAGATTCACGGCCGTCGTGCTCTTGCCGACGCCGCCTTTTTGGTTCACGAGTGCGATGATGCGCGACAGGGCTTTAGAGACTCCCGAGATGCCGTTCCAGCAGGTGCAAAAGCGAGGTTCGTTCGTTACGTTCCGGCGCATCCGTGACCTGCTCGAAGAGCCACTGCAGCGCGGCGCCGACGCGCGCATCGCCTGTAAAACCGGGCTTCGCCAGGCCGCGCTCGACCATCGCTGCGATCACGTCCGCGCCGCCGACCGCAAGGTCCGCGATCGAGAAGGCGGGCCGGCGCGCGACCTCTTCCCAGACGCGCGCCTCAAAGCGCTCGTTGGAGTCGTCCCGTTTGGGCAGGCCGCTCCCGGCGATGTCGGCGCGCCGGAGGGTGAATTGGCGCTCGAGCAAGCCGGGCCCGATCCGCCGCACGAACCGGCGGACGGCCGCGTCCGAGAGGCCGGGGTCCTGGCTGTACATGTGCTGGCGGACCAAGTGCTCGACGCCGGCGACCGTCTCGTGCGAGAAGCGGAAGCGTTCGAGCATGGCGCGCGCCATCTCCGCGCCGACGTGCTCGTGGCGATAGAAGTGCGGCCCGTCCTTGGTCCGGGGCTTGCCGACGTCGTGGAGCAGGCCGCTCGCCCGGACGATCAGATCGCCGGGCGGGACCGCGTCGACCGCCGCCATGGTGTGGTGCCAGACGTCGTAGGCATGCCACTCGTTCTGCTCGACCCCGACGCCTTCGAGGAGTTCGGGCCAGAGATGGGCGAGCACGCCCGTCGTCCGGAGCAACTCGAGGCCGATGGACGGCTTGCGAGAGCGGGCGAGCAGTTTGGAGAATTCATCGTTGACGCGCTCGGCCGATACGGTGGCCGCGA
>JANWKW010000051.1 GCA_025451135.1 Vulcanimicrobiia bacterium
CCAGGAGATCGTCCGGAACGACCTCGCGCGCGGGCACCAGGCGCTCTTCGCCGTCGCGCAGGACCGTCGCGCGCGGCGGGGCCAGATCGTTGAGACGTTCGAGCGCGCGATCGGATCGGAACTCGAGGATGCTCGTCACGAAGAAGATCGGCACGAGCGCCGTACCCACCACGATCGCGTCGAAGCGATCGCCGAGAACGGCGTAGGTCGCGCCGGCGACCACCAGCAGGATCACCATCGGGTCGGCCACGAGACGGATAGCCCATGCGGCGGCGGATGCCGAATGGCGCGGCGGCACCAGTTCGTTCGGACCGAACTCGATCAGACGCGCTGCGGCTTGATCCCGGCTCAATCCGACCGGCGCCGAGGGGAGCGGCGAGGTCACCATGGCCCCAGGCTACCGGCGGCCGCGGAAACCGTCGTGAAGGCTCCCTTCCCGATATCTTCCTCGCCCGTTCCCGGCCGGATCCTAGCATACGGTCATGTTCAAGAACGTCGTAGCGGCCGTCGACGGGTCGGAGTGTTCCGATGCCGCACTCGAGGTGGCGATCGCGCTCGCATCCGGCGAGAACGCCCGTCTCACCCTCTGCACGGTCGCGGACCCGTCGCAGATCCTGGCCGAACACACGGAGCCGGTCGTTCCGTTCGACTCGTGGGCCGAGCGGCTCGGGGCGATCGCCGCGGAGATCAACGCGCGATCGCGGTCGGTCGTGCACGAGCGCGGCGTCCCCTGCGAGCACGTGATCCTGCCCTTCGCGCCTGCGGCCAAGGCGCTGGTGGACTATGCCGAACACTACGGCGTCGACTGCATCGTGATGGGAACGCACGGGCGGAGCGGCTTGGTCCGCGCGCTCAGCGGCAGCGTGGCGCAAGGGGTCATGGGCCGAGCGCGATGCACCGTCGTCATGGTGCGCGCTCCCAAAGCGGTCCCCGCTCCCGCCCCCTCGCCGTGAGTGCCCTGCCGGCGATCAGGAGAGGACGGCCGAGAACTCCATCGCTTCGAGATGCTTCTCGGCGTCCATCGCGGCCCTGCAGCCGGCGCCGGCGGCCGTGATGGCCTGTTTGTAGCGCAGATCGTTCACGTCCCCGGCCACGAAGACGCCTTCGACGTTGGTCGTCGTGCCGTCGGCCGACTCGATGTAGCCGGTCGCGTCCAGGTCGATCTGGCCCCGGAAGATATCCGTGTTCGGCGTATGTCCGATCGCGATGAAGAGCGCGTCCGCGTCGAAGTCGTATTCGCTGCCGTCGTTGACGTTCTTGAGGCGCAGACCGGTCATGTGCTCGTCGCCGAGCACGCCGACCGGGACGGTGTTCCAGATGAAGTCGATCTTCTCGTGGGCCTGGGCGCGGGCGGCCATGATCTTGCTCGCGCGCAGGCTGTCGCGGCGGTGGATGACCGTCACCTTATGGCCGAAGCGGGTCAGGAAGAGCGCCTCTTCCATCGCCGAGTCGCCGCCGCCGACCACGACGATGTGCTTGTCGCGGAAGAACGCGCCGTCGCAGGTCGCACACGTCGAGACGCCTCTGCCGCGCAGCTTCGTCTCGTTCGGGATGTCGAGCCAACGGGCGCTCGCGCCGGTCGCGATGATGACCGTGCGGGCGTGGTACTCGTCGTCGCTGGTGCGCACGATCAGCGGCGTTCCGCTGAAATCGACCGAGGTCACGTCGACGTTCTCGATCCGCGCGCCGAAGCGCTCGGCCTGTTCGCGGAACTTGATCATCAGATCGGGGCCCATGATGCCTTCGGGGAAGCCCGGATAGTTCTCGACCTCCGTCGTCAGCATCAGCTGACCGCCGTACATGCCGCCGGCGAGCACCAGGGGATTGAGATTCGCACGCGCGGCGTAGACGGCGGCGGTCAGGCCGGCCGGGCCGGACCCGATGATGATGACGCGTTCCATATCGCTCGTTTCGACCGGGTCCGGCGGGGTTCCGGTTGCAGGCGGGGTATGGTGAGAGCATGCTGCCGCTGGAAGACGACTTTTCCGACATCCTGCGCAAGGCGTCGCGCGGGACCGGGACCGACCCGGCCTCGCTCGCGGGCCTCGACCTCGCTGAGGTCGCCCGGCGCCTCGGGCTCGATCCCGACAAGCTGGCCGCGAGCCGCGCCCAGCGCTGGCATCCCCAGGTCGAGCTGCCTCCCGACGTCCGCCATCATCCGCAGCACCCGCATCCGAGCAACGGCTACGTCTTCTTCATCGCCGGCACCCAGCGCGCCGCACTGGTCGACCCGGCCGGCATCCCCGCCAACCTGCTGCGCGTCCTGCGCGACGGTGCCTACAATCTGCAGTACATCCTGATCACGCACCAGCATGCCGATCATTGCGACGCGACCGCGGACGTCGCGCGGGCGTTCCCCGACGCGCGGATCGTGATGCACCAGGCCGACGTCCACGCGATCGGCGCGTATGCTTCGAAGGCGCTGCTGGTGCGCGACGGCGAGGACCTGCCGTTCGGCGACGACGCGCACATCCGCATGATCCACACGCCGGGTCATACCGACGGCAGCGTCAGCTATCTCTTCAAATCGAACGTCTTCACCGGCGACACGCTCTTCGCAGGCAGCGTCGGCGGCGCGTACGCCGACGTCGCGACCTACGACGACATCTTGAACAGCGTGCGAAGCAAGCTCTTCACGCTGCCGGACGAGACGGCCGTCATGCCGGGCCACGGGCCGCCGACCACGATCGCGCTCGAGAAGGCCCACAACCCGTTCTTCTAAGCGCGTCCCTCAGACGGTACGCTGACGCGCGCGCCGCCGTCGGCGTGGATGGTCACGACGCCGCTCTTGACGGGGGCCGACGCGTCGTCGCGGACCAGTTCGAACTGGATGCCGGCGCGCCCGGAAGCGGGCAGGTCGAGCGTGGTTCGATCCGGCGAGCAGACCTTGTCGGTGCAGAACGCCGCGATCCAGCCGTCGGCCTCGCCCGTCGCGTCGAGATGGATGCGCGCGCCGGGCGCGCCCGCGACGGTCAGGCGATACTTGGTCGCACCGGGGATCGCGTTCTTGGGATCCGCGCCCTTCCACGGAGCGATGCTCAGGTGGGTGGCGAGGACCAAGGCGGCGACGATCACGCGCGCAGCTTGTATCCCACGCTCATCATGCGCAGGACGACGACCAGGCAGACGATCGCGAGCGCGCAGATCGCGCCGATCGACTGCCACAACGGCAGGAAGCTGTTCCCGATGTAGCTGTACCGGAAGGCGTCGATCGTATAGAACATCGGATTGAACAGCTCGAGCTTCTGCATGAACGGCGGCAGCGCGTGGGCCGAGGTGAAGACGCCGCCGACGAAGACCAGCGGCGTGATGACGAACGTGGTGAGCACCGCGATGTGGTCGAACTTCTCGGCCAAGAGCCCGAAGATCAATCCGAGCGCCGAGAACAGGATCGACACCACGATCAGCACGCCGAAGTACAGGATCCAATCGGTCGGATACGTGTGCACGAACAGCAGGCCGACGATCGTGATCAGCCCGGCGATCACCAACGCCCGGACGACGCTGCCGAAGATATACCCGAACACGATCTCGGCGGCCGACATCGGCGCGACCAGCATCTCCTGGATCGAGCCCATGAAGCGGGCCTGGAAGAGCGAACTCGAGCACTCGCCGTACGACGAGTCGATCACCTGAAGCATGATGAGACCGGGGATCAGGAACTCGGCATAACTGACGCCCTGCACGTTCTGCAGCTGCTTGCCGAGGGCGAGCCCGAACACGAAGACGTAGAGCAGGGTCATGATGATCGGCGGCCAGACGACTTGGTTGATCACCTTCATGCTGCGGATCAGTTCGCGCTTGATCAGCGTCCACAGTCCCACGCGATTCCAGCTCATCGCGTCAGCTCCAGGAAGACGTCCTGCAGGCTCGATCCTTCGCGGCTGGCGAGCAGATCGGCGGTGCTCTGCTGGGTGACGATCTTGCCGGCCCGGATGATCGCGATGTTCTTGCAGAGGGCCTCCGCCTCTTCGAGGTAGTGGGTCGTCAGGAAGATCGTCATGCCGCCCGCGTTGAGCGTGCGCAGAAGCTCCCACAGCTCGATCCGCAGTTCCACGTCCACGCCGGCCGTCGGTTCGTCGAGGATCAGCAGTCTCGGCCGGTGGATCATCGCGCGCGCCAGGGTCAGGCGGCGCTTCTGGCCGCCCGAGAGCTTGGTGTACTCCACCCCGGCCTTCGAGGTGAGCGAGAACTGTGCGAGCAGCTCGTCGGCGCGATCCTCGACCTCGCGCTTGGGGATGCCGAAGTAGCCCGCCTGGAAGATCAGCACGTCGCGGATCGAGAGGTACCGGTCGAAGTTGTATTCTTGCGGAGCGATACCGACGAGTCTCCGGGCCTCGCGCCACGCCGTATCGATGTCGCGGCCGAAGATCGAGATCGCGCCGGCGCTCTTGCGCACCAGGCCGACGATCGCGCTGATGGTGGTCGTCTTGCCCGCGCCGTTCGGCCCGAGAAAGCCGAAGACATCGCCCGCTTCCACGCGGAACGAGACGTCGTCGACTGCGGTGAGCTCGCCGTAGCGCTTGACCAGGTGGTCGACCTCGACGGCGGGCGCGGTTACGGTATCGATGCCTTCAGCCGTTTGTAGCGGTGACGGCGGAGGGTCGCGATGAGTTCATCGCTTCCCGGGATCCCGCAGTCGGCCAATTGGGTTGCGACTTTCTTCACGTCGAAGGCGACGCGGCGGTGCTTGACCTCCCAGCCGCCGTTGCGCTCGGTGAAGAGCGCGTAGCTCGCGCGCGGGTCGCCGTCCTTGGGCAGTCCGGCCGAGGCCACGTTCACCAGCATCTTGCCGCGCCAGACCCGCACGTAGGGCAGATGCAGGTGACCGAACGCGATCGCGCTCGCCGTCTCGGCGCCGATCAAGCGTTCCAGAATGGCGTCGTCCGCATCCGGCCAGACGTGCTCGTCGTCGTTGGTCGGATTGGCGTGCACGATCAGCAGTTCGTTTCCCGCATCGCCGAAGCGCAGCGAGAAGGGCAGCTCGCCGAGCCACGCGACCAGCTTGGCGCCGATATCGTCGCGGGTCCATTGCAGCTGCGCGCGTTCGGCGGCCGGCAGGGCGGCCTCGTCGCGCTCCGCGATGTACCGGTCGGTGTTGCCGCGGATGCATTGAGCGCCGATGTCCATCAGACGCGCCAGCACTTTCTTCGGCTTGGGTCCGTCGACGCACAGATCGCCGGCCGCCACGATCGCATCGGCGCCGCCCTGCGACGCGAGATCGCTCAGGCACGCATCGAGCGAGACCAGGTTGCCGTGGATGTCGGAGAGGACGGCGACGCGCATGCTCAGTCGCGCTTGAGGGCGATCGCGAGCATGCCCGGCGCGATACCGATCTTGGTGAACTCGTAGAGGTCGATCGCTTCGACGGTCACGCCGGCTTTGCGCAGCGCCTGCCACGAGGTGCGATAGCGGACGTCGACCAGCACGTGGCGCTCGCCCAGGCACAACACTCCGGCCGCCAGATCCTCGCCGCGCTCCAGCACGATGGTCGTGAAACCGGCGAAGGCCGCCGGGTCGACCTTGCCGTCGGCCAGCACGATCGTGTCGTTCGCGACCGCGCCCGCGACCGAACGCAGCGAGGTCACGCCGGCGCCCAGGGCGACCTCCACGACCGTATACCCGTGGGCGCGCGCGATCGCGGCGAATCCGCTGCGGCCGACGACGTTGCCGCGCGTACCGGCGCCGACGAACGCGGTCCGGCCGGCCAGCAGCACGTCGCCGCCGTCGAAGAGGCCCGGCGCCGCGATATGTCCGGCGATCGGGACGTCGATCCGGGCGAACTCGGCTTCGATCCGCGCCGCTTCCCCGCGGCGCGACATCGCGCTCGGGCGCATGATGACGGCGCCGTCTTCGAAGACGACGGCCGCGTCCGCGCCCGCGACTTCGTAGGGGTCGTCGCCGGCCGACTCCGCGACCGAGACCTCGACGCCGAAATAGGCCAGCGTCTTGCACAGCACGTCGTGCTGCTCGAGCGCGCGCGAATAGATGGCGGCCGGCTCGCCGATGGCGGGCTTGGCGTTCTCGATCGAGGCGGGCGGCCGGACCAGCGCCGCGGCGCGAAGGGTACCGGTGGGGCGCGCGACCAGGCGCGGCCCGAAATGTACGCTTGAATTGCTCATGATTGCCGGGCTAGAGGTTCTCAAAAGGCGACGGGTCGGCCTTCGCGGTGAAGAAATCGGCCATGTCGGTCGCCAGCAGGTCGTCGATCCGGAGGGGCGGCAGGCCGAGCAGTTCCTCCTCGGTCTTCTGCAGGCCGGCCGCCGAGAGGTGGGCGCGCCCGGCGTACCCGCGCCGCGCGAACGGCGAGACCACGATCGCGTAGCTCCGGTAGCGGCCGACCGGATCGCCGGTCGTCCGCGGACCATCCGGGGCGATGAAGATCGCCGTCGAGGCCCACTGCGGGGCGTGCGAGAGGTACGCGACGATCGTCCCGATGGCGGCGTCGCCCTGGGCCGCGTTACGGCCGGGCAGCCAGATGTAGGTGTAATCGGGCATCGCGTCGTTCGTCGCCAGCGGTCCGATATCGCGGACGAACTCGCGCGCGCGGCGCTCGTCGCGGATGCGCGGATTCCAGCCCGGATAATCCAAGTCGAGGTGCGAGGCGAGCGCCGCCAGCGCGGGTATGCGCGCGCGATACAGGCCGCCGAGGCCGCTCGTCGGCGCGGCGACATCGCCGGGGCCGGCGTAGCCGGGGTCGTCGTCGGTCGGATGCGAGGCCGCGCCGCGATCGTAACCGACGAGTTCGAGCAGTCCGCCGTAGTCGCGGTACGAGCGACCCGCGCGCTGCAATGCGTTGAAGAGATAGCCGGCGCGCGGATACGCGTTCGGATCGGCGCCCTCGTCGCTCAGATCGCGATCCGTCGCGTAGTTCGCGGCGTACCCGAACGTCCGAGCGAGCGCGTTCAGATTCGGCGTGGACGGGTCCGCGGCGGCCGGATCGAATCCGGCGTTGCCTTCGAGGATCAGCACGACGTGCCGGATGACGACGCTCCGAACGGGCCCGTCCAGACGCATCGGCGGGACGAGCGTCGAGGCCTTGCCGTAGCTGACGGAGCGGTTGTAGCGAAGCGCGGAGAGCGTCGCCGCTTGGAGCGGGACGCGGCGCAGGTCGACGCGCTGCAAGGTCGCGACCGTCGCGTTGCCCTTGGCGTTGGCGACGTAGAGATACCGTCCGTCGGCCGAGAGCGCGAGCGCGCCCGGCGCCCAGCCGGTCGGGATCAGGCCCAGGCGATGCAGCGAGACGGGCTTGGAGGCGTCCAGGACCGCGATCGCGTTGATCCCGGCCATCGCGACGTAGAGGCGGTTGCCGTCGGCGCTGCGGACGATCGCAGACGGCCGCGTGCCGTACGGCGCGCTGCCGATGGCCGAGCTTTGGAACAGCCGCAGCGACAGGCCGGCGACCACGCGCGGCACGCCCGCGAGCGCTACCACCGCGATGCGATCGACGTTCGTCATGCAGACGAACGCGAACCGGCCGTCTTTCGAGACCGCGATCCCCGTAGGCTTTGCGCCGCCGATGTTCGTCAATTCGTCGGGCGCTTGATCCATCGGCGCGGTCTGCAGGGACCCGGCATCGAGGCCGCCGCCCGGCAGCGTTCCGAAGGCCATCATCGACGACGCGCGCGCGGCATCGGGCGGTACCACGCCGAACTGCGGACTGCGCACCGGATCGGCGAGCGTCGCGCGTCCGATCACGCCGCCGTTGGTCACGTACAGACGCGAACCGGCGACGGCCAAGCCGTCCGGCGAGAATCCGACGGGCGCCGAGCTCGAGACGCGGCGCGCAGCCAGGTCGACGCTCTGCACGACGCCGATCTGCGGGTCGGTCACGTACGCGGTCCGGCCGTCGGGCGAGAGCGCAAGCGCGTCGCCGTGCAGTCCGACGGACGCGCCGTCGGGCGTCAGCGATCCGTCATCGCCCAGCGCGAAGAACTGTAGACTTGCGCCGGACGACGCGACTACCAGGGTGCGAGCCGGATCGGACGGGTCGCGAACGGCCGCCACATCGGCGACCGATCCGTCGCGTACGGTGACGACCCGCATCGCGCGCGCATCGACGACGGTCAAGGCCGGACCGCCGGCGATCGCATAGCGGCCGTCGGGCGAGATCGCCAGGCCGTCGACGTTCGCGCCGAGCATCACGCTTGCGCCGACCGGCGAGACCGTTCGTCCGTCGGGAAGGATCGCATCGAACGGGCGGGCGGCGTTCGGGATGCCGGCGGCGCGGTCGCCGGCCGGCGCGGAGAATACGATCGGGCGCGGGGCCGCACCAAGCAGAACGGCGGCCGCTGCCGCCGCGAGAAGACGTCGCAAAGTCACTCCCTAGGGTACGCTGGCGGCCGTCGCCGCACCCGCCGTGGGGTCGCTTGCGGCCTAGCCGTGCTCGAGGCGATGCAGGGCGCGACCCAAGCGAGCCAAGCCTTCGCGGGCCTCCTCCGGGCGCAGATTGCCGAACGAGAGGCGCAGCGCAGGCGGTCCGACCCGGGTCGGATAGAACGGCTCGGCCGGCATCACCAGTACGCCCTCGCGCGCGCATGCATCGAAAGCGGCTTGGGTCGACATCCGGGATGGCAGCGCCAGCCACACGTTCGTCCCGGCGGCCGGCGCGCGCACGTCGCTCCACGGGACGGCCTCGGCGATCGCTTCGATGAACGCGTCGCGGCGTTCGCGATAGAGCGCCCGGGTGGCGCGGATGTGGCGCGGATAGGCCGGCGAGTCCATGAAGCGCCAGAGCGCGCGCTGGGTCAGCGTCGAGGTGAACACGTCGGCGCGGACCTTGGCGATCTCGACCGCTTCGGCGAGCGCGCCCTTGCAGTACAAGTAGCCGACGCGCAGCGCCGGGAAGATCGATTTCGAGAGCGACTCCATCAGGATGACGCGTCCGTCGGTGTCGTACGACGCCAGCGGCCTCGGCGCGGCCGCATCGTAGGTGAGCTGCCAGCCGGTCTGGTCTTCCAGGATCACGACGTCGTAGCGGCGCGCCAGCGCCACGATCTGCTTGGCCCGGCGCTGCGGCAGGACCGCGCCGGTCGGGTTCTGCGCGATCGGATTGAGGTAGAGCAGACGCGGGCGATACTCGGAGAAGACGCGCTCCACGTCGTCGGGCCGGATGCCGTCGCCGTCGCCGCGCACCTCCACGTACGTGACGCCGCGCGCGTCGAAGACGCCGAGCGTGCCGGAGTAGGTCGGCGACTCCGACGCCACCACCGAGCGCTCTTCGAGCAGGACGGTCGCCACGATGTCGGCGGCCTGCTGCGCTCCCGAGCAGACGATGATGTCGCGCGCGTCCGCGTCGCAGCCCCGCGCGCGCAGGCTCGCGGCCAGGGTCTCGCACAACTGCGGATCGCCGGTCGAGGAACGGTACTGCATGGCCTCGGGCGGATCGTCGACCAGCGTGCGGTGGAACGCGCGCGCGAAGTCGTGCAGCGGGAACGTCTCGGGCGCGGGATGGCCGGTCGCGAGCGAGATCGCCCCCGGTGCGGTCGCGCGCGTCAACTGTTCCATCACGCCTTCCAGGCGCGGAGAGCGCGCGAAGCGTCCGACGTCGGGCTCCCAGCGGCGCGCGAACGGCTTGTCGCGATCGGCCGGCTCCGCGACGAACGTGCCCTTGCCGACGCGCGAGACGACCCGGCCGCGCGCGGCCAGCAGTTCGTAGGCTTGCGAGACGGTCACCAGCGCGCAGCCCAGGGCGGATGCGAGGTCGCGCATCGCCGGCAGGCGATCGCCGGCCGTCAGCCGCCCCGCTTCGACGACGTCGACGAGTTGGTCGGCGAGCTGCACGTAGAGCGGACGCGGGTCGGCCGATTCGAGCGCGAGCCCGAGCGCCGCCGGATTACTTCGAGTCGAGCCGGTAGCCAATGCCGCGCACGCTCGCGATCTCGATCGGCGCGTCGGACTCGGAGAGCTTCGTGCGCAGCGCCGCGACGTGCACGTCGACCACGCGCGTGGGCACGCCCGAGGTGTCGTTCCAGACCTGTTCGAGGATCTGGGCGCGCGTCAGCAGACGGCCTTCGGCCTCGGCCAAGAACCAGAGCAGGCGGAACTCGAGCGCCGTCAGCGCGACGTTGGTGCCGTCGTTGACGAGCGTGTGGAAGTCCCGGTTGAGCTCGGCCGAGCCGACCCGCATGATCGCGTCGGCTTCTTTCTTGGCGCCGGATTTCTCGCGCCGGCGCAGGAACGATGCGATGCGCGCGACCAGCTCGTTGCCCGAGAACGGCTTGGTGATGTAGTCGTCGGCTCCGAGGCCCAGCCCGAGCAGCACGTCCTGTTCGCGCGAATGGCCGCTGACCATCAGCACGAACGCGCTGTTCGAGTTGGAGAGCGAGGTGCAGACGTCCAAGCCCGAGATGTCCGGCAGGCCGACGTCGAGCAGGACGACGTCCGGCCGGTACGTGTCCGCCAGTTCCAACCCCTCGGCCCCGCTGCCGGTGACCTTCACTTCGTAGCCGGCACGCTCGAGGACCGTCCGCTCCAGACGGGCGACGTCCTCGTCATCCTCGACCACCAAGACCCGGGCCAGCGCCATGTCTACCCTCCCTGATGCAGCGCCGCTGCGTCTTCTTGCTCACCCTTTACAATTGTTCGGCGGGCGACCCCCTCTTCAACAGCGGCGGCAGCCACGGCCTTCGCGACCGCGTCGACCACCCGGGGGTCGAACACGCTCGGGATGATGTACTCGGCGCTGCGCTCTTCGTCGGTGACGATGGCCGCGATCGCCCGGGCGGCCGCCAACAGCATGCCGTCGGTGATCTTCCGGGCCCGGACGTCCAGCGCGCCCCGGAAGATCCCGGGGAAGGCCAGCAGGTTGTTGACCTGGTTGGGGAAGTCGGACCGGCCGGTGGCGATCACCGCCACGTAGGGAGCGGCCGCGTCCGGCATGATCTCGGGCGTCGGGTTGGCCATCGCGAAGACGATCGGGTCGCGGCCCATCTTCTTGATATCGTCGGGGGTCAGGATGCCGGGCGCCGAGACGCCGATGAAGACGTCCGCTCCGGCGAGCACGTCCGAGAGCGTCCCGCGGCGGTTCTCGGTATTCGTGTGTTCGGCCAGCCAGCGCCAGTGCGGGTTGTCGTAGCGATCGGTCCGGTTGAGCGCGCCCGCGCGGTCGACCGGGATGACGTCGCGGACGCCCGCATCCAGCAGCATCTTGATGGTCGCGGTCCCGGCCGCGCCGGAACCCGAGACGACCACGTGCAGGTCCTCGATGCGCTTGTCGACGACCAGGGCCGCGTTGATGAGGGCCGCCAGGATCACGACGGCGGTGCCGTGCTGGTCGTCGTGCATCACCGGGATGTCGAGCCGTTCGACCAGCCGCCTCTCCACCTCGAAGCAGCGCGGCGCCGAAATGTCAACGAGAGTGAACCCGACCAACGGAGGCGCGATGCCACAGATGGTCTAGAAGATCACCGCTACCTCCTTGGTGGCCAGGCACATCGGCAAGGCGTCGATGGCGGCG
>JANWKW010000052.1 GCA_025451135.1 Vulcanimicrobiia bacterium
CGATCCTCGGGCGGATCAACATCAGCTCGCACCTGAGCGGCCCGCCCTACGGCGTCTCCCGCCCCCAGTAATCGCACCCGGCTTCCGGGAAGTCACCGGCATGGATCGGATCTACGGCACCATCCTCGACGCGATCGGCGATACCGGGATGGTGCCGTTGCGTTCGATCGTGCCGGCCGGCGGCGCACGCGTGCTCCTGAAACTCGAAAGCGAGAATCCGACCGGTTCGATGAAGGACCGCATGGCGCTCGCCATGATCGAAGCGGCAGAGGCGGACGGCACGCTCCCGGCGGGCGGGCCCGTCGTCGAATATACGGGCGGCAGCACGGGCGTCTCGCTGGCGCTCGTCTGCGCGGTCAAACGGCACTCCCTCCACATCGTCTCCTCCGATGCGTTCGCGCCGGAGAAGCTCGACCACATGCGCCTCTTGGGCGCGACCGTGCAGATCGTGCCGAGCGAGAACGGCGGGATGACCGAGCGGCTGACCCGCGACATGATCGAGGCGGCGCGGGTGGTGGCGCGAGCCACCGGCGCGCACTGGACCGATCAGATGAACAACCCCGCACCGCTGGCCGCCTATCGGCGGATGGCCGACGAGCTGTGGGCGCAGACGGGCGGACGCATCGACGGGTTCGTGCAGAGCGTCGGCACCGCGGGCTCGATCCGCGGCGTCGCCGAGGGCCTGCGCGAGCACGACGCGCGCGTGCGGGTCGTGGCCGTCGAACCGGCCGAATCGCCGGTGCTCTCGGGCGGCGTCAAGGGATCGCACAAGATCGACGGCATCGGCGCGGGCTACGTCGTCCCCCTCTGGCACGACGGCATCGCCGAGACGATCGAGCGCGTCTCGACTGCAGAGGCCGTCGCCATGACCCGGCGCCTCGCGCGAGAGGAGGGCATCTTCGCCGGGACCTCGACCGGAGCCAATGCGATCGCCGCCCTGCGCTTGGCCGAGCGTCTCGGGCCGGGCGCGACCGTCGTGACCGTGGCCTGCGACACCGGGATGAAATATCTTCGCAGCCTCGCTGTCGAAATCGGGCCGGGCCGTTCGACGCATGGGTAGAGCACCCGATGCAAGGAGAGAAACGATGCGATTCGTAGTCCTCGTGAAAGCGAGCAAAGAGAGCGAGGCCGGGGTTTTGCCGACCACCCGGCAACTGACCGAGATGGGAGCGTTCAACGAGACGCTCGCGAAGGACGGCGTCCTGCTGGCGGGCGAGGGCCTGCGGCCGTCCTCGACCGGAGCGCGGCTGCGCTTCGACGGCGGCCGTACGACCGTCACCGACGGGCCGTTCGCCGAGACCAAAGAACTAGTCGCCGGATTCTGGATCGTCCAAGGCAAGTCGAGGGAAGAAGTGATCGAACGGTTCACCCACGCGCCGTTCAGCGGCGGAGAAGAGATCGAGATCCGTCCGATCTACGAGACCGAGGATTTCGGCGATAGCCTGACGCCCGAACTCCGCGCTCAAGAAGAGCGCATGCGGGTGCAGGCGTGAAGATCCTCTCGGTCCTCACGTTCCCGCCGGGGTCGTTCGACGACCACCCGACCAGCGACGACATGGAGAAGATGAGCGCGTTCGCCGGCCGCCTGATCGCCGATGGCGTACTGCTCCACACCGGCGGACGCTCGCCGGGAATGCTCGAACTGGTCGTCGATCGCAAAAGCGGCGCTTCGACGGTCACGGACGGGCCGTTCACCGAAGCCAAAGAGCTGGTCGGCGGATACGCCCTGCTCGAGGTCCGGGATCGTGCGCACGCGATCGAGGTGACCGATCGGTTCCTCGAACTCATCGGCAAGGACGCGAGCTGTCACCTGCACGAGATCGAGACCAACGACGGCTAAGTGACGGCGCCGGAGGTCCACCGCGCGATCGAAGCGATCTGGCGTATCGAATCGCCGAAACTGATCGCCACGGTCGCGCGCCTCGTGTGCGACATCGGGCGCGCCGAGGACCTCGCCCAGGATGCCTTCGTCGCGGCGCTCGCACAGTGGCCGGACGAGGGCATCCCGCGCAATCCGGGCGCGTGGCTGACGACCGCCGCGAAGCGCCGCGCGATCGACGCGATCCGGCGCGACGCCGCCTTCGAACGCAAGGCCGAAGCGCTCGGCCGCGACGCCGCGACGGCCGCGCCCGACGACGCGTTCGAACGCGCGGTCGAAGAGATCGACGACGACCTGCTTCGGCTGATGTTCGTGGCCGCCCACCCCATCCTCGCGCCCGAGGCGCGCGTCGCGCTGACGCTGCGTCTGCTCGGCGGGCTCACGACCCCGGAGATCGCGCGCGCGTTCCTGATCCCCGAGGCGACCGTCGCGCAGCGTATCGTCCGCGCCAAACGGACCATCGCCGACGCCGGCGTCCCGTTCGAGGTCCCGGAAGGACCGGAGCGCGCGGAGCGGCTCGCGTCCGTCCTCGGCGCGATCTATCTGATCTTCAACGAAGGCTACGCCGCGACGGCCGGCGACGACGTGCTCCGACCGGAATTGGTCGAAGACGCGCTGCGCCTAGGACGCGTGCTCGCCCGGCTGATGCCGCTCGAGCCGGAAGTCCACGGACTGGTCGCGCTGATGGAGCTCCAAGCCTCGCGCATGAAGGCGCGCGTCGGACCGGACGGCGCGCCGATCCTGCTGCTCGACCAGGATCGCCGCGCATGGGATCGTCTGTTGATCGGACGCGGGCTGGCGGCGCTGGTCCGAGCCGAGGCGCTCGCAGACGTCTCGGGTCCCTACGCGCTGCAGGCGGCCATCGCGGCCTGCCACGCGCGCGCCGCCACGCCGGAGCAGACCGACTGGCGGCGGATCGCCGGGTTCTACGAAGCGCTCGTCCGGATCGTGCCGACGCCGGTCGTGGAGTTGAATCGCGCGGTCGCGGTCGGAATGGCGGCCGGGCCGCAGGCCGGACTCGATATCGTCGACGGTCTCCGCGACGAACCGTCGCTGCGGACCTATCATCTGTTGCCGAGCGTTCGCGCGGACTTGCTGTTCAAGCTCGGACGCCGCGCGGAAGCGGCCGACGAATTCGACCGCGCCGCCGCACTCGCCGAGAACTCGCGCGATCGGACGCTCCTGCGCGCGCGAGCCGACGCGTCGCGCTCTTAGTGCGCGCGGCGCCACATCCGGCGGAAACGGCGGACGCGCCAGCGCCGTCGTTCGCCGGTCGAACCGCGGCGATAGGCCTCCAGAAGCACCTCCGCGTCGAACGATCCGACGATCGCTCCCGACTCGTCGATCACCGCCAGTCGAGGCCGGCCGGCGTGGGCCAAGCGTTCGGCGGCCGCGCGGACGCGGTCCTCGGGATGGAGCGCGTCCGCCGCGTCGAGTGCGGGATCCGGCGGCGCCATCAGGTCTCCGACCGCGGCGAACTCGAGCGGATCGACCGCGTACTCGCGCGCGACGTGGGTGCCGCGCCGCGCCAGCCTCTCGGTGAGGATCGAACGCGGGACGAACACCACCGTGAACGCCGTCGCGGCGATGCATCCGATGAAGACCTCCGGCGCGAGTCCCCACGCGCGGGTCGTCTCGAGCGCGAAGAGCGTTCCCATGAACGGCGCGCGCATGGTCCCGCCCAGCCGCGCGGCCATGCCGACCTGCGCCCTCGCCGACGCGTGGTGTCCGGGAATCGCCGTGCCGGCGAGGGTCCCCATCGCGGCGCCGATCATCAGCAGCGGCGCGAGCACGCCGCCCGACGTTCCCGAGCTGAGCGACGCGACCCATATCCCGATCTTCACGACGATGATGCCGGCGACCGCCGCGAGCGCGAGATCTCCGTTGAGCATACCGTCGATGGTCGGATACCCGACGCCGAGCGCCTGCGGCACGAACCAGCCGCCGATCCCGACGATCGCGCCGCCGATGGCCGGCCACCACATCCAATGGACCGGCAGCTTTTCGTAGAGGTCTTCGACCAGGTAGACCAGCTTCGTCATGCCGAGCGAGATCAGGCCGCCGGCGATGCCGATCGCAAGCGCCCAACCGAGATCGGCGGGAACGAGCGCCGCCGGAACGGTGACCAGGAACGGCGGCGCCGATCCGATGATCCACGACCGGACCAGATCGGCGACCAGCGCCGCGAGCGCGACCGGCACGAAACTGCGCGGACGCCATTCGAAGAGCAGCAACTCGACGGCGATCAGGACCGAAGCGATCGGCGCGCCGAAGGTCGCGGACATGCCGGCCGCCGCGCCGGCGACGAGCAGCGTGCGCCGCTCGAGCGACGAGAGGTGGACGAACTGCGCGAACAGCGAGCCGAGCGCGCCGCCGGTCATGATGATCGGGCCTTCCGCACCGAACGGGCTGCCGGTCCCGATCGCGATCGCGGAGGCGACCGGCTTCCAGAACGCGACGCGCGCCTGCACGATGCTGTCGCCCTCCAGGATCGATTGGATCGCTTCGGGGATGCCGTGCCCGCGGATCTTGCTGGTGGCGTAGCGGGCGATCAGGCCGACCAAGATCCCGCCGACGACCGGGATGAGGATCGAGGCCGGTCCCCAGTGATGCGGGTCCGGTTGTCCGAGGGCCGGGTTCCAGACGCCCTCGTAGGCCAGGTGCGTGATCGCGCCGATCGCGAGCAGCAGGAGCTTCGCCACGAACGCGCCCGCCAATCCGACCAGCACGGCGCACGCGCATAAGAGGGCCAGACGGGAGCCGTCGACCGTATAGTCGCCCAGCGTGCGACGCGCCTGGGAAGCCATCGTCCCATCCTAGGCGACCCGGCCGCCGGCGCGCAGGGACGTTGGTCGCAACGTGCGCGTCCCCGGGGTACTGATGGTGGTCGAATGATGCCCGGTGTCGAATGACGACCGCGATGGAAACCCTCGCCCTCGACGACGCGCTGAAGCATCACTTCGGCTACGATTCGTTTCGGCCGCTCCAGCGCGAGATCGTCGAGGCGTCGCTGGGCGGGGCCGACATCCTCGCGCTGCTCCCGACCGGCGGCGGGAAGTCGCTGTGCTATCAACTGCCGGCGTTGGTGCGTCCCGGACTGGTGCTGGTGATCTCGCCGCTGATCGCGCTGATGAAGGATCAGGTCGACGCCCTCAACGCCAACGGCATACCGGCCACGTTCCTCAACTCCTCGATCGACGCTGCGACCGCGTCCGACCGGCTCGCCGGTCTGGACCGCGGCGAGTATCGTCTGCTCTACGTCGCTCCGGAACGTCTCGTGCTTCCGAGCTTCTTGGACCGGCTCGCACGCTGGGACGTGCGGCGGGTCGCGGTCGACGAGGCCCATTGCGTGAGCGAGTGGGGCCACGACTTCCGCCCCGAATATCGCCAGCTCTCGGTGCTGCGCGAGCGTCTGCCGGACGCGCCCGTCATCGCCGTCACCGCGACCGCGACCGGTCGCGTGCGCGACGACATCGAACGGTTCTTGCAGCTGCGTTCGCCGGAGCGGTTCGTCGGCAGTTTCAACCGTCCGAACCTGCAGTATCGCGTGTACGAAAAGCGCGATCCGCTCAAACAGCTGCTGGCGTGGACCGCCGAGCGCGCGCGCGAGAGCGGCATCGTCTACGTCTCGAGCCGTGCGGCCGCCGAGGACCTCGCGGAGTAGATCGCGCGCGCCGGGATCTCGGCCGTGCCCTACCACGCCGGCCTCCCGCCGAACGTCCGCGCGCGCAATCAGGAGCGGTTCGTGCGCGACGAGGTCCAGGTGGTCTGCGCGACGATCGCGTTCGGCATGGGCATCGACAAGCCGAACGTGCGGTACGTCGTCCACTACGACGTCCCGAAGAACCTCGAGGGCTACTACCAGGAGACGGGCCGGGCCGGTCGCGACGGCTTGCCAAGCGACTGCGTGCTGTTCTACAACGGCGGCGACGCCGCCAAGCAGCGGCATTTCATCCGGCAGATCGGCGACGATGCCGAGCGCGCGCGCTCCGAGCGGCTCTTGGCCCAGATGCTGGATTACGCATCGACCTCGACCTGCCGGCGCGCGCACGTCCTGCGGTACTTCGGCGAGGACGCGCCGAGCGAGTGCGGCAACTGCGACAACTGCCTCAATCCGGCCGAGCGCCTCGACGGCACGCTCGCCGCGCAGAAGTTCCTCTCGTGCCTGTATCGCATCCGCGAGCATCGCGGGTTCTCGACCGGCGCGCAGCACGTCATCGACGTGCTGCTGGGCGCCGCCACAGAGAAGATGCGGACGTGGGGACACGACGCGCTCTCGACCTACGGGGTCGGCACGGAACTTTCGCGCGACGAGTGGATGGCGCTGCTCTCCGAACTGATCCGCCTCGGCTACGTGGAACAGGAGAGCGCGCACAAGACGGTGTTCCTGACGCCCGAAGGGATGGCGGCGCTGCGCCAGAAGCGCGAGGTCTCGTTCGCGCCTCCGCGCTTCGTGAGCGGGAAGGCCAAGAAGAAGACCCGCAAGGGGGCGGCCGCGAGCGCCGAGCCGTTCGAGGAGGATCTCTTCGAACATCTGCGCCGCCTGCGCAAAGGACTGGCCGACGACCAAGGCGTTCCGCCGTACGTCGTCTTCTCCGACGCGGCGCTGCGGGAGATGGCTCGCGTCAAGCCGACCACGCTGCTGCGCTTCCGCGGGGTGAGCGGCGTCGGCGACGTCAAGCTCGAGCGCTACGGCCCGGTCTTCGTCGAGGCGATCGCCGCCTTCGAGGACAGGAAGGACGAGGCTTCCGCCTAAGGCTCGTGCCTATGCTGGCCTTCCTGTTCTCGCATCTCTCGATCTTGGCCAACGGCGCGATCTTCACGCTCGGCTTCGTCGCCATCGCCGTCGTCCTGGCGCTGATCGTCCATCGGCTCGTCCCCGGCCAGTTCTTCGAAGAGCACTACGAGCAGGCCGGCTTCATCTTCGCGGTCATCGGCGTGGTCTACGCGGTGCTGCTGGCATTCGTCGCGATCGGCGTGTGGGAACGGTTCGACGGCGCCGAATCGCAGACGTACAGCGAGGCGAACGCAGTGGTCGACATCTATCGCGACGCCGCGGCCCTTCCGCAGAAGGCGGAGATCCGGGGCGCGATCCGCCGGTACACGACCCTCATCATCGAGGACGAATGGCCCAAGATGGTGGAGGGTACGCACAGCGGCGAGGCCGACATGGCGATCGAACGGCTCGCGCACGACATCGACGTGCTGCAGCCCAAGTCGCTCGGCCAGCAGGACGTCCACGCGGCCATGCTCGGCTCGCTCAGCCAGTCGCTCTCCGATCGCGCGGCGCGCGTGTCGATGGGCGCGACCGGCCTCAACCCGATCGTCTGGGTCGTATTGGCGTTCGGCGCCGTCGTGGCCGTCGGATTCTCGTTCCTGGTCCCGTTCAAGCGCACGTGGATGCAGGTGATCATGGTCGGATCGCTGGCGTTCAGCATCGCGATCGTGTTCTATCTGACGACCGCCATCGACTACCCGTTCCACGGCGACATCACCGTGCAGCCGCACGCATTCGAGAACGCGATGCGCATCTACGACGCGATCGATAAGGCCGGCGAGTAGCGCCGGCTAGACGAAGCCGCGGGCGGGCATCCGCGCGTCGCGCTGGAGCCAGTTGAGCGGGGAGTAGGCCGCGTCGCCGTCGACCGCATGCAGCGTGTAGGCGTGGCGCGACTTGGCCGAACGGTTGGGCGCGCTGTAGTGCGGCAGCCGGCCGTGAAAGACGACCAGCGCGCCGGCCCGTACCTCGAGCGGCGTCGCGCCGGCGCTCGGCCACGGCGTCGCGTCGAGCTCCTCCATCTGCGCGCGCCCGTCGCGCACGACGAAGCGCTGCCGCAGCGGCGAGCGGTGACCGCCCGGCTCGACCCACAGGCAGCCGTTGCTCCGGCCGGCGTCTTCCAGCGCGAACCAGAAGGTCGTGACGGTCGACGGATCGGTGTCGAAGAAGCCCGCGTCCTGATGCCAGCGCACCTCGCCGCCGATGTTCGGCTGTTTGAAGATGTACATCGACTGGTAGACCAGCGGTCGCGCGAGGCCCAGCGCGAGCGCGATCGTCTGGAGCCGCGCGTCGTGCGAGAACGCGTCGAAGGCGGCGTCCAGATCGTGCATGGCGTGACCGATCTTGTTGATCGAGAGCTCCTTGGGTTGGCGCAGGCGCCCGTCCGCGTCGAACGCGTCCTCTTCGAAGAAGCACCGCACGCTCGTGCCCGACTCCAGGAAGTAGGCGTCGCTCTTGGCGGCCTGGTCCTTGGTGGTGAAGATGGCCGCACCGTCGCTTGGATCGAAGTCGCGGACGATCCTTTCGGCGCGGGCTCGCAGAGCGGCGATCTCCTCGGGGCTCTTGAAGCCCGGGATGACGGCGTAGCCGTCGCGATCGAAGGCGGTGCGCAAGTCGAGCATCCCGCGCCCTTCGCGCGGCAGGCCGCGCGCTCTTGCCTCCGCGAACGCTAGCAGCCCGTGGAACGAACCAACCGCATCGTCTGCATCGGTCAGGCCTGCATCGACCGCACCTATCGCGCGGACGACGCGGTGCGCCCGGCCACGTCCAACCCGGCCCGCGCCCGGCACGGCTACGGCGGGGTGGCGCGCAATGTCGCCGAGTCGCTCGCGCGGCTGGGGTGCGCCGCGACCCTATTGACGGCGGTCGGCGACGACGCGGACGGCGGCGCGCTCGCGACCCACACGGCCTCGGCCGGGGTCGACGTGCGCGGCTGGCGCTACAGCTCCGGGCGGCCGACCGGCGAGTACGTCGCCATCCTCGAACCCGATGGCGAGTTGGTCGTCGGGGCGTGCGATGCCGGTCCGGTCGAAGAGATCGACGCCGCGGCGATCGGCGCGTGGGAATCGATCCTCGCGGGCGCGAGCTGGGTGTTCGCCGATTGCAATCTGCGCGCCGAGGCGCTCGCCGCCCTGATCGCGCTGCGCGCGCGATCGTCGTTCCGGCTCGCGATCGACGCGGTCTCGGCGGCCAAGGTGCTACGCCTGCCCGACGACCTGCGCGACGTCGACGCGCTCTTCCTCAACGTCCATCAGGTCGCCCGGCTCGCTGCGCAGCCGAACGCACGCGCGCAGATCCTCACCGACGGCGCGTCCGGCGTCGACGTCACCGTCGACGGAGCGACCGTCCATCTCGATCCGGTCGCCGCCGCGCCGGTCGACGTGACCGGTGCGGGCGACGCGCTGATCGCCGGCACGCTGCACCGCCTGCTCGCGGGCGACGGATTCATCGATGCGGTGCGCGGCGGTCTGCTGGTCGCCGCGCTCACGCTCGAATCGCCCGCCAGCGTGCGGCCCGACC
>JANWKW010000053.1 GCA_025451135.1 Vulcanimicrobiia bacterium
ACCTCGACTACTACGATGGCGAGGAATAGCTCGCTACCGGACGCGCACCTTCGCTAGACGTTCGGGGCAGCGAACCGCGCGTTCGTCTCGATCGAGCCGGCCGTTCGCGTTCCGAAACTCGCCGTCGACGCGCGTCGCGACAAGATCCATCGCGCCATCGAGATGGAACGACGGCATCGAGGACCTCGGCGATGGTGATATCGTTGTCATGGCCGGTATCCTAGCCTACGCAGATGACCGGCGCGTTTCCTGATCGTGTCCGCGACGTTTCGTTCGGCGCCCGCATCCCGTTAGGTTGGTCGACCAAATGTCCCGCTGAGGCTGGCCTTCGCCAGCGTGTGCGCGCCGCTCGCGAACTCGACCAGCGCCCCGGTGGCGTTCTCGTCGAGGCCGAGCGACGGCACGTCGAGCGCGTGCACCGTGAACGTGTAGTGATGCGGCGCGTCGCCGGGCGGCGGACACATCCCGCTGTAGCCCTTCTCGCCGAAATCGTTGTGGCCGAGGATCGCCGGACCCGGCGCGCCGCGCGTGCCCGCGCCTTCGGCCAGGTGACGGACGTCGCCGGGGATGTCGAACATCGCCCAGTGGTAGAAGCCGCCCGAGGTCGGCGCATCCGGATCGTGCAGGACGACCGCGAAGCTTTTGGTCCCCTCCGGTACGTCGCTCCACTCCAGCTGCGGCGAGCGGTTCCCGCCCTCGAGGCCGAAGCCGCGATAGACCATGCTCTGCGGCGTGGTCGCGCCGTCCTCGAAGGTCGCGCTGGTCAGTCTCACGATGGTTTCCTCACGCGGTCGAGCCGCACCACGACCTTCTTGCCGCGGATGGTCGTGTCGCGCAGAGCGTTGATGATGCGGGGCGCGTCGTCGGCCGGCACTTCGACCAGCGAGAACGCGTCCGCGATGTCGATGGAGCCGATGTCGCGCGAGTTGATCCGGGCCTCGTTCGCGATCGCGCCGACCAGGTCGGCCGGCCGCACCCGCGACCCGCGTCCGATGCCGATGTAGATGCGCGTCATCTGGACCGGACCGCTGCGCGGCGCGACGTCGTTGCCGCGCTTGAACAGCTTGACCGGCGCGACGATCGGCGGCGGCGCGACCGGGATGTCGACGTCGTCGGCCCCGCCTTCCCGCGTGTCGTAGAGCTTGACGGCGGCCGCCGCCAGGTCGACGATATCGCGATCGCTCGCGAGCTGCTCGACGAGCGTCCGGTAGCGGTCGAGATCGCCGCCGTCCATCGTCTCTTCGAGCGAGGTGCGGATCCGTTCCAGTCGCCGGGCCTTGAGGTCGTGGACGGTCGGAATCGCCTCGATCGGGATCTTACGCTTGGTATGCAGCTCGATGTTGCGCAGCATCCGGTGCTCGCGCGCTTCGGCCAAGGTGATCGCGACGCCGCTCTTGCCGGCCCGGCCGGTGCGCCCGATGCGGTGCACGTAGGCGTCCGGCGAGGTCGGCACGTCGAAGTTGACGACGTGCGAGACGTGTTCGATGTCGAGTCCGCGGGCGGCCACGTCGGTCGCGACCAGCACGTCCGAGGTGCCGTCGCGGAAACGCCGGAGCACGCGGTCGCGCTGCTCTTGCGAGAGCCCGCCGTGGAGCGCCTCGGCCTGGTAGCCGCGGCTTCCGAGCGTCTGCGTGAGTTCGTCCACTTCGGTGCGGGTGCGGCAGAACACGATCGCCGACGTCGGTCCTTCCATATCGATGACGCGCGCGAGCGATGCCGCCTTGTGCTGACGCAGCACCACGTAGGCGACTTCGCGGATCTTCGGGCGCACGCCGGTCTGGCTGGTCTCGTTGGCGATCGTGACGTGGACCGGATCCTTGAGATGCCGCTTGGTGATCTGCCGGATGCGCGGCGCGAGCGTCGCCGAGAAGAGCGCGGTCTGGCGATCCGGATTGACGGCCGCCAAGATCGCGTCGAGTTCGTCGGCGAAGCCCATGTCGAGCATCTCGTCGGCTTCATCCAAGACCAGGAACTCGACGTGGCTCAGGTCGAGCGTCTGCCGGTTGATGTGATCGATCGCGCGGCCCGGCGTCGCGACCACCACGTCGACGCCGCGTGCGAGCGCGCGCAGCTGCTGACCGTAGGATGCGCCGCCGAAGATGGGCAGCACCGCGATCCCCAGATCGCGCCCGTACTTGTGGACCGCTTCGGCGACCTGCATCGCGAGTTCGCGGGTCGGGACCAGGATCAACCCCTTGATGATGCGCTTGCCGCCGGCGTTGCGCCCGATGCGGTGGATCATCGGCAGCGCGAAGGCGGCCGTCTTGCCGGTCCCGGTGGCGGCCTGACCGAGGACGTCGCGTCCGGCGACGAGCGGCGGGATCGCGGCGCGCTGGATCTCCGTCGGCTCTTCGTAGCCGAGTGCGGTCGTGGCCGCGACGATGCCGGGGTCGAGTCCCAGGGCTGCGAAGCCGCTCGGGACGGGGGTCTCTACCGAATCCATAGGTGCTCCAGGATTCGCCGCCCGGGGGGAGCCCGCCCGTCGGGCGATCCGCACGGCTGTGATACAATGGCGCCGTCATGACGAAGAACCATCGGTTGGTGTTGGAGGTCGTGCGCGAGCGCGGCTGCGGGACGCACCTCTCGATGAACGAGGTGCACGCGTTCGCGCGCGAGCGCCAGCCGCGCATCGGCTTCACCACCGTCTACCGGGCCCTAGCCCGCCTGCGCGACGAGAAACTGATCTCCGAGATCCGTCTGCCGGGTGCCGAGGCCGCCTATTTCGAACCGGCCGGCCCGAGCCACGCCCACTTCCGCTGCTCCTCCTGCGGTTCCGTCAGCGACGTCGCCTACGCCTTGCCGCCCGGCGCGACCGACGATATCGCCCGCCGCGACGGGGTCGACATCCGGGACATACATCTCAGCTTCCACGGAACTTGTCGCGACTGCCGATAAGTTGTCTTCTCATGAAGAGAACGACCGCCGCGCTGCTCCTGGTCCTCGCGCTGTCGGCCCGCGCGTCCGCCGACCCGGTCATGGCCCCGAACGATCCGTTCGCCTCCCCCGTCAGCGTCAACGCCTGTAACCTGGAGTATGCCGACGAGAACCGGCCCACCAGCCGCATCAGCGCCGTCGCGATCCAGTTCACCAACGAGTCCGCGCGCGTCGCCGACCTGATCAACTTCCGGGTGGCCATCAACGGCCAGACCAGCCTGATCCGCGACGTCGGCACGTTCACCCCGGGCATCGAGATCACGCACAAGTTCAAGGCCGGCACCGATCAGTTCACCCTGCCGGTGCTGCTGCAGCAATTCGGCGGCCGTCCGCCCGTGACGTGCCGGGTCGAGTCGATCCATTTCGCCGACGGCACCGCCTGGCAGCCCGGGTCGGCCGGCGGCTCGCCCGCCGCGTCCGGCGGCGCGTTGAGCGTCCTGCCGCTGCGGCTCGCGTTCGACGGTCCGGCGGCCGGAGCGCGCCTGGTCTACGTCACCTCGGCGACGCCGGCCTCGTACTCGATCCGCACCAACTGCGACCGCATCGCGCGGCTCGTCGCGGTCGCCAGCAGCGCGCGGGATGCGGTCTACCGCGTGACGCCGCTCGGGAGCGGCTTCTGCGCCGCCACCATCGTCGACGCCGGCGGCAACGCCGCCATGATCCCGATCGTGGTGAAGTGACGCGCCGTCAGGACGGTTTGCGCACGGTGTAACCGACGCCGTAGACCGTCTCGACGTATTCCGGCGCGCTCGGATCGCGCTCGATCTTCTTCCGTAGGTTGTTCACGTGCCGGTCGAGCGTGCGCTCGAGGATGCCGCGATCGTTCTCGTCGAGCACGTCGAGCAGTTGGGCGCGCGTGAACACCCGGCCGGCATGCTCGACCAGGATCGCGAGCAGACGGAACTCGGTCGGCGTCAGCGAGACCGTGCGCGTTCCGACGCGCACCAGATGGGCCGCCTCGTCGATCTCCAGGTCGCCGACCTTCAGACGGCGCGCCTTGTCGTGCGGAACGCCCGCCGCCGACCGGCGCAAGACCGCCCGGATCCGCAGCAACATCTCGCGCGGCGAGAACGGTTTGACGACGTAGTCGTCCGCGCCGAACTCCATCCCGACGATCCGGTCCGTCTCCTCGCCGCGGGCCGTCAACAAGATGGTCGGCGTGCGCGGCACCGGCAGCGACTGCAGCAGGTCGAGCCCGTTGCCGTCCGGCAGGTTCAGATCGAGGACCAGCAGATCGAAGTCGGTCTGGGCGAGCGCCTCGCGCGCCTTGCGCAGATTGCGCGCGGAGCTGACCTCGAAGCCCTCGCGGTCGAGCACGACGCCGAGCAGGGCCACGACGTTCGGGTCGTCGTCGACGATCAGGATGCGGTCGCTCACAGCGCCTTCACAGTTTGAGAGTCGACGACGCCGTCCTTCCGAACTGTTCGGGCGCGGCCCGCAGGTAGGCGCGCGCGCCCGGCCCGCGGTAGGTCCCGGGCGTCACCGACCGGACCAGGTAGTGCATCTCGTAGACCCCCGGCTCCAGGTGCGACGCGTACCCGGTCACCCGGTCGGCGTAGATCTGACGGTTCTCGATCGCCCAGCTGTCGGCACGCGCGACCGTCGCGGTCGACGCGGTCTGCAGCGACGCGTCGATCGCCTCGAAGCCCGCCGGCAGCGGATCCTCGATCGCGACGCCGTCGACCGGGTGGTCTACGATCACCCGCACCCCGATGTCGTACACGTCGCCGGCCGACAGTGCGAACGGATCGCGGATCGACGCCAGGTCCATGCTCGCGACCGTACCCGCCTCACCGGCGGGACGTACCTCGCGCACGACGCGCAGCCCCGCGAGCTGCCCGGCGGCGTCGGGCGCGACCGGATACGTGTAGAGCACGACGTAGTGGACGGTGCCGCCGCCGGTCGCGCGGACCGTCAGCGTCCCCTTACGCAGCGACGCGGCCGGTACGGCGACCGTCTGGGCCGACGCGTCCGTTCCGAAATGCCTCGAGACCAGCGACGTCCCGCCCTGCGAGACGCTCGCGTCGAACGGCACCAGCTTCTCGTTCGCCGCATACGCCGAGATGGCGGTCATCGCGTCCGCGGCCGCATCGAGCGTCGGCCAGCCGCAGTTGCATGCCTGCGCCGCGAGTTGGCCGAGCGCGCCGTCGAGTTCCTCGGCGCTCGCCTTGCGCTCGATCAGCAACTGCAGCATCTGCGCCTGCGCCGCGACCGTCGAGCCGAGCCACGCCCAACGCGTCTGCACGTTCGCCGACGCGTAGCGGCCGGTCCGGTAGACCGACTCCATCAGGCCGTCGGCCATGGCCGCGCCTCTGCCTTGCCAGCCCGGAACGCGCAGCAGATAGCGCGCCAGGCGGATCTGGGTCGCCGGGTCGAACGAGCGCTGCGCCGCGACGATGTCGCTCAGGAAATCGCTGCGCCGGTCGCCCAGCGCGTCGAGCGCCCAAAGCATCTCGAAGCGCATCCGCGCCGTGCACGCAGCATCCTTACACCAGGCGTAGCGCGCCGGGTTGGCGAGCGTCTTGGCCAGATACGCCTTCAGGTTCGCGTTCGCCGGCGCACCCGCGAACGCCAGCGCCGTCGCCGCGTTGGCCGATCCGAACGGATCGCTCGCGGCCGCGTCGGGATAGAACGCGTAGCCGCCGTCCGAGCGCTGGAGTTTGGCGATCGCCGCAAGGGCGGCCGCGCGCGACGAGGCCGGATCGTAGCCCGGCGTGAGGTGATAGCGCGCCGCCAGGTTCGCCGTGGCGGTCGCGACGATCGCCCGGCTCGACGCATCGTCGAGGAACGGCTGCACGTCGGCCTTCATGGCCTCGCTCGCCGGCACCGCGAACTGCGTGATCGCCGAGTTGGCCAACGTGATCCGCATCGATCCGCCCGCGGCCGGGTCGATCGGCACCGACGCCCTCGTCGCGGTGGCGCCGGTCTCGATCGCGGATTCCGTCACCGCGCGATCGCGCACGGAGAACGGCACCGAGAACGCGTCCGTCGCGTTCCCGACCTTCGATGAGAACGCGACCGTCGTCGGGGCGGGCGTGCCGACCGTCAACGGGAAGCGCAGGGCTTGCAGCGTGCTGCCGAGGCTCTGGGTTCCGGAGAGCGCGTGCGGATCGCCGGTCGAGAACGCCAACGCCCCGACCAGCTTCGCGGTGAACGAGAGCGTGCCGCCGGCGCCGGTCGCATCGAGCGCGGTCATGCCCGCGTCGATGACGTCGCCCGGCCGCGCGAACTGCGGCAGCAGCGGATTCGTCAGCAACGGCTTGGTGGCGACGAAGGTGGCGTCGTCGGTGCCGAAGTGCCGGTCGTCCTTGCCGATCGCCACCACCATCGCGCGCCAGGTCGTCAGGTCGTCGGGAAGGTTGAAGCCGACGGTGGCGGTCCCGTTCGCATCGGTACGCACGATCCGGTAGT
>JANWKW010000054.1 GCA_025451135.1 Vulcanimicrobiia bacterium
AGACGATGCCCTGCGGACCGTGGAAGGTCGTCTCGCCGCACGAGGGCCCGCCGGCCGCACCGGCCGGTAGGACCCCTGAGAGGACGATCGCCGCGGCCAGGACGGCCGCCGGCATCAGGGTACGCATCGTGGGCATGTCTTCTAGGCGTCGGTCGCCGGGGCCGTACTCTTTAAGTAAAGATCCCGTAACAGGCGTTCCGGCACGGGGGACGGGGCGTCCATCATCACGTCGCGGCCGACCTGGTTCTTCGGGAACGCGATGACCTCGCGGATGTTCTCCTCGCCGCACGCGAGCATCACGATCCGGTCGACCCCGAGCGCCATCCCGCCGTGGGGCGGAGCGCCGTACTCGAGCGCTTTCATGAAGAAGCCGAACCGGTCTTCGATCTGCTCGTCGCTCATGCCGAGCATGTGGAAGATCTTGCGCTGCTGATCGGGCTTGTGGATCCGGATCGAGCCCGAGCCCAACTCGAAGCCGTTGAGGACCATGTCGTAGTGCTGCGCCCGCATCGCGGTCGGGTCGGTCTCGATCAGGTCCCATTCGCCTTCGCCGGGCGAACTGAACGGGTGGTGCGAGGGGACGGCCTTGCCGGTCTCGGCATCGATCTCGAGATACGGGAACCCGGTCACCCAGCAGAACGCGAACGCCTTGGGATCGCGCAGGCCGCAGCGCTCGCCGACCTCGTTGCGCATCTTGCCGGCCGCCACCAGCGCGACCGCCGGCGTATCGGCGAAGAGCAGCAGCGCGTCGCCCGTCTCGGCGCCGGTCGCCTGCTTCAGGGCGGCCACCGCATCGTCGGTCATGAACTTGGCGGCCGACGATTTCATGCCGTCCGCGCCGAGCGCGATCCAGACCATGCCCTTGGCGCCGAACTCCTTGGCCTTCTCGGTGAGCGCGTCGAAGTCGCGACGCGAGAGCGCCGCACCGCCCGGGTAGCGCACCGCGACCACCTTGCCGCCGGCCTCGAGCGCGCTCTTGAAGACCACGAACTCCGTCTGCGCGAACGCGGCGCCGACGTCGGCGATCTCCAATCCGAAGCGCAGATCGGGCTTGTCGATCCCGTACTTCGCGATCGCCTCGGCGTGGGTGAGGCGCGGGAACGGCGCGAGATCGATCCCGAGCACGCGCTTCCAGACGTCCCGGATGCACGACTCCATCGTCTCGATGACGTCCTCTTGCGTGACGAACGACATCTCGACGTCGACCTGGGTGAACTCCGGCTGGCGATCGGCCCGCAGGTCCTCGTCGCGCATGCAGCGTGCGATCTGCATGTACTTGCCGAAGCCCGAGATCATCGCGATCTGCTTGAGCAGCTGCGGCGACTGCGGCAGCGCGTAGCACGTGCCCGGATGCAGGCGGCTCGGCACCAGATAGTCGCGGGCGCCTTCGGGCGTCGACTTGATCAGCATCGGCGTCTCGATCTCGACGAACTCGCGCGCGTCGAAGAAGTCGCGGATCGCCTTGACGATGCGGTGCCGCGTGCGGATGTTGTGCTGCATGCGCGGGCGCCGCAGATCCAGGTAGCGGTACTCCAGGCGCAGGTTCTCATCGACGTCGTCGTCCGCGTTCACCTGGAACGGCGGCACTTCGGAGCGGTTGAGGATCTCGAGCGCTTCGATCCCGACCTCGATCGCGCCGGTGTCCAGCCGCGGGTTCTCGGTGCCGGCCGGGCGTTTGCGCACGCGGCCGCTGACCTGCACGACGTCTTCGTGGCGCAGTTTCTCGGCCTCGTGGAAGCTCGCGTCCTTCGGGTCGAAGACGACCTGGGTGACGCCCTCGCGATCGCGGACGTCGGCGAAGATCAGGCCGCCGTGGTCGCGCCGGCGGTTGATCCAGCCGGAGAGACGCACGCTCGCGCCTTCGTCGGTCGCGCGCAGCGATCCGCAGGTGTGTTTCGCATAGTCAGTCATCGTTCGATAGCGCCTGTTTGATCCCCGAGACGTAGTAGTATTGCTGGACGAGATCGCGCGCGAACTTAGAATCGCCGGCGCGCTTGTCGAGCCAGCCGAGCACGCCCGGCATGGTGGTGAGGGCCGAATGCAGGCCGAGCGAGATGGGCGTCATGCCGAGATTCGCGCGCACCGCCCAGTCGGGGTGCTTGCGGAAGAACCGCACGGTCGAACGCCCCGCCAGCTTCATCTTCTCTTTTTGATCGTCGTGCGGAACGTCTTGGCAGTGGTAGTTGACGGCCTTGGGTTCGTAGAGGATCGTCACGCCGGCCTTCTGCAGACGGTAGCCGAGTTCGAGATCCTCGTGACCGTAGCCGGTGAACGATTCGTCGAACGACCCGACCGCGAGCAGATCTTCGCGTCGCACCGACGCGTTGCCGGTCAGGAAGTAGAGCCACGAGAGCGTCTTGCGCGTCGGCGGATGCAGGTGGCCGCGCGCTTCGACGTGATCGCGCTTGTAGGCGTAGTCGGCCAGGTCCTTGACCTGCACTTCCCATCCGACGACCGCGACCTTCTCGCCGGCCTGGTGATGGCGCAGGTGCTGCGAGAGCAGGTCCGGCGACGCCAGGATGTCCGAGTCGTTGAAGAGCACGACGGCACCGCGCGCCTCGCGGATGCCCGCGTTGCGCGCCATCGCGCGGCCGTTGTACGGTCCGGGAAGGTGGCGGATGTTCGGATGCTCCGCGTTGATCCCGGCCATGTACTCGCGCGTACCGTCGGTCGACATCGAGTCGCAGACCAGCATCTCGAACCGCTCGGGAGCGAGGTCCTGGGCGAGGAACGTCGGCACGACTTCGCGCAGCGTGTCGAGGCGGTTGTAGGTCGGGACGACGACGGAGATCTCTGGCGTCATGCTTTCATCTTCTTAGGTCAGCGATCGAACCGCGGCGACGATCTCCTCGCGGAACGCGGCGAGCGATGCGTCGCCTTCATCTGCGGGTTTTCTGACCACCGCGTTGGGAACGCCGTACGGCGCCCACTCCTGCGAGCTCAATCGGAAGAATCGGTGTTCGAAAGCGACGACGGTTGGCCTGCGGACGGCGCTTGCGACGTGGGTCGCACCGGTATCGACCGTCACCACGCAGCGCGCGCGCTCGAAGACGGCCGCCCACTGGTAGAACGGGAGGCCCCGCAGCATCAGAGCCGCGACCCCGGCGCGCGCGAACGCGCCGGCCACGTCGTCGCACTCCGGGGCGTAGGTCATCACGAGGGGAGAGCCGAGGTCCGAGAGCCGGCGGGCCAGCTCGATGGTGCTCTCGAGGGTCGAGCCGACACTCAGCCAGCGGGGCGCAAGGTGCATGACGATCGGGTCTGCGGGCACGAAATCGACCGCCCGCCGGTCGGCATCCGTCAGGTCCAGACGCAGGTCGGGCCGGACCTCGGTCGCGCCCGCGAGCGCGACCAAGCCCAACAACTGCTCGACCTCATGACGCACGATCCGCCCGGGATACCGCTCGGACAGGTCGGGGTCGGCCTCCGAGAGCATCAGGCGATTGACGTAGAGGCGGGCGGTCGCTCGCGCGATCAGCCGTCGGACGTAGGTGTAGCCGACCCGGACGGTAGCGCGGGTCGCGCCGACCAGCTGCAGGTCGGCCGCTCGCGGGGCCAACGCGACGGCCAGATCGTAGCCGCGGTAGGCCGCGCCGAAGGCGCTCGGCTTGGCACCCGGCGGGATGTCGACCAGCTCGTCGACGTCGCGGTTGCGCTCCATCACGATGCGGTTGTAGCTGCTGGTCACCATCGTCACGTGCGCCTGCGGGAAGGACGCGCGCACCGTCGCGATCGCCGGCGTCGAGAGGATCAGATCGCCGATGCGGTCGGTGCGGGAGAGCAGGATCCGCACGCGCTACGGTTTCGCGCTCTGCTTCGCGCGAGCGTCTTCGAGCTCTTCGAAGTACGCCTCGTTGACCAGCTTCTGCGCGGCGCGCAGTTCGGCGTTGGAAAGCGCGCGATCGACCGAGAGATCGCCGAGCGCGGCGCGGTACTTCTTGGCGGCATCGACGCCGCGCAGCCATTTGTGCAGCGCCCGCTGCGGCAGATTGTCGCCGGTCGCGAGGTACACGCGCCAGTGCGGATGGATCTGCGCCAGCTGCACCGCGGTGCGGGCCTGCGCGCGGGCCTGGCGGATCATCTTCTCGACGTTGCCGCTGCGCGGCCGCGGCTTCCAGTGATAGACCAGCGCCCTCGGGTTGAAGACGGCCTTCACCCCGCCTTGACGCAGGCGGAGGCCCACGTCGATGTCCACCCAGCCGTACTCCGCGACGGTGTCGTTGAAGCCGCCGATCGCGCGGATCGTCTGGAGGGGCACCGAGACGTTGGTCGTCCAGAAGAAGTTGCCGCTGTAGTCCTTCAAGCGCCACGTGGCCGGCGGGAGCGTGTCGAACGACTCGACGTTGATCGCGCCGCCGCGCACGATCGCGAGCGGCGCCGCGTCGTGCGAGCGCAGGTGCTCCTCGACGAAGTTGGGCGTCGGCAGGACGTCGTCGTCGATGAAGATGATGCGCTCGCCGGTCGCGCGCGCGATGCCGGCGTTCCGGCCTTTGGCCAGGCCGGAGTTCTGCTGATCGATCACCTCGAACCGGCAGGTCGCGCGCTGTCGAGCGCGTTCGATCGCGGCCGGCGTGTCGTCGGACGACCCGTCGTTGACCAGCACGACCTCGTACGAGTCCGGATCGGCGGTCTGCTCGAAGCATCCATCCAGCACCCGCTCGAGGAGTGCGGCCCGGTTGTACGTGCACAGTTGAATGGTCACTCGCATCGTCGTCGGTGGTTCGGCAGACCCGGAAGGCCTCATCCCGGACCTGGGACCTCGGCCTCGCTTGCCGAACCGCGTTCGCATGGGCCCCGATTTCACGACCGTCCTCGAAGTGCCACCGGAGCCCGGCTTCGAGCCGCTGGTGCGGGCATTCGTGCTGGATGCGGCCGGCCGGGCCGGGATCGCGCCCTCACGGCACGAGCCGCTGGCCGACGCCGCGGCGCTCGGTTGCACCGCCATCGTGGCCGAGGCGATGGCCGAGTCGCGTTCGCCGATCAAGCTGACCGCCCGCGGGGCCGCCGGGGCACTGACGATCGCGCTACTCGAACGCGGCCTCCCGCTCGACGACGCGGTCGCCGCTCGCGATCCGCGCTGGGCCGAACTCTCGGCGGCGGCCGATACCTGCGGTTGGCACGCGCACGGGACCGGCGGCAGCGAACTGCGCTTGACGGTCGCGGCGGCGCCGCGCGATTCCGCGGACGCGTCCGGCGAGGCGATCGATCCGGGCGATTCGCACGAAGAGGCGCCGACGGGCACCCCGTCGCCGCACACCTACACCTATCGGGCGTTCGAGCCGGGCGACGCGGCGGCGGTCGCGCGTATCTTCTACCGGACGTACGGCTATCATTACACGCCGACGCTGTTCTATTCGCCGGAGCGGCTGATCGCGGCCAATGCCGCCGGCTCGGTCCACTCGTTCGTGGCCGAGTCCGACGACGGCGAGATCGCGGCCCACTACGCGATCCGGCCCGACAACCGCGCGACCGGCGAGGGCTGCGCGGCGGTCGTGCTGCCGGACCATCGCGGCCATGACGTCATCACCCAAGCGCGCGCGAGTGCCGAGGCCGGCGCGCGCGCGATCGGCCTGCAGGGCTACTACACCGAGCCCGTCACGACGCATCCGTTCACGCAGAAGGCGAGCGAGCATTTCGGTGCGACCATCTGCGCGATCGTCCTGGGTGCGAGTCCGAGCGGCCTGCGCCCGTCGCACATGGACGTCGCGATCACCGACCAGCGGCAGAGCCTGACGTTCTACGCGAAGATGCTCGGAGGCGCGGCGCCGCGCGTCGTACACGTGCCCGCGCGGCATCGCGCCGTCGTCGCGGAGCGTTACGAGAGGCTCGGGTGTGCGGTCCAGATGCGCGAGGGCGCACCGCCGCACGGGCGCGGCGCGTTCTCGGTCACGTACAACCGCGCCAAGGAGACCGGGTCGGTCGCCGTCGCCAAGGTCGGGGCCCAGACGGCGACGCTGGTCCGTCAGGCGGCGGCGGACCTGCGCGCCGTGCAGCACGCCAAGGCGATCTTCGCGCGCCTGCCGCTCGACGATCCGGGCACGCCGTCGCTCGCCGATGCGCTCGAGCGCGAGGGCTTCTTCTTCGGCGGCATCCAGCCGCTCGTGCTCGACGACGGCCGGGACGCGCTGCTGATGCAGTGCCCGCTCACGCCGCTCGACACCGGCAAGCTCAGCATCGCGAGCGACGACGGCAAGGCGCTCTTGGCGTACATCGACGCGGAGCGCGCCGCCGTGCGACAATCGTCGTGAAGGTCGCTCAAAACGCGCACGCCGAACCCTCTTCGGGATGAATCACGCGGCGGCGGACAGCCTGTTCTTACGCGCTTGCCGGCGCGAAGCGGTCGCGCAGACGCCGGGCTGGCTGATGCGCCAAGCCGGGCGCTATCTGCCCGAGTACCGCAGCATCCGCGAGAAACTCACGTTCCTCGAGCTCTGCACCCGTTCCGAGGTCGCGGCCGAAGTGACCGCCGGTACCGTCCGGCGCCTGGGCGTCGACGCCGCGATCGTGTTCGCCGACATCCTGCTGCCGCTGGTCCCGATGGCGCTCGGCCTGACCTACGAAAAGGGCGACGGGCCGCGCATCGCCGCGCCCCTGCGCACGGGGGCGGATGTCGCGAAGCTGCCGTCGTTCGACGCGGATGGAGAGCTCGGCTACGTCGGCGAGACGATCCGGCTCACGCGCGGCGATGTCGGGACCGCGACGCCGATCATCGGTTTCGCCGGCGCGCCGTTCACGGTCGCTTCGTACGCGATCGAAGGCGGCTCGTCGCGCAACTACGTCCACGTCAAGACGATGATGTACCGCGACCCGGCGACGTGGGACGCGCTGATGCACTACGTCGTCGACATGACCGTCGCGTATCTCAACATGCAGATCGCGGCCGGCGCGGATGCGGTCCAGCTCTTCGATTCGTGGGTCGGCTGTCTGTCGATCGGCGATTACGCCCGCTACGTGCAGCCGCACCTCGCGCGATTGGTCGCACGCATCACGCCGGGCACGCCGGTCATCCTGTTCGGGACGGCGACCGAGAGCCTGCTCCAGGCCGAACGCGACACCGGCGCGAGCGTGATCGGCTTCGACTGGCGCGTCGACCTCGCGGCCACCTGGGAACGCATCGGTCACGACGTCGCCATCCAAGGCAACCTCGACCCGGTCGTCCTGTTCGCCGGCCGCGACCACGTGGTCGAGGAGACGCGCAAGGTGCTGGCGGCCGCCGCCGGACGCCCCGGTCACATCTTCAATCTCGGGCACGGCATCCTGCCCGAGACGCCGGTCGACAACGTGCTCGCGCTGGTCGACGCGGTGCACGCCTACGAGCACCGCTGATGGCGCCGTGAGCGACGACGTCGACGCCGTCGTCCTGCTCGGCTTCGGCGGCCCGCGCACGCCGGCGGAGGTGCGTCCGTTCCTCGACCGGATCCTCGCCGGGCGTCCCGTTCCGCCCGCGCGTTACGAAGCGGTCGTCGAGAACTACCGCGTCATCGGCGGCTTCTCGCCTTATAACGACCGCACCGAACGGCAGGCCGAGGCGTTGGCCGCGGCCCTGCGCGAGCGCGGCATCGCGACGCCGGTGACGATCGCCTACCGCAACGTCGCGCCGTTCAACGACGACATCGTCGACGTCCTCGCGCGCGCGGGAGCGCGCCGCGTGCTGGCCGTGCCGCTCGCCGTCTTCGGCGGCGAGGAGAGCGACGAGCGCTACATCCGCGACTTCGATCGTGCGCTTGCGGCCGCCGGCCCGGACGCGCCGGACGTCGCGTATCTGCCGCCGTTCTTCGACGACCCGGCGTTCGTACGCGCGCAGGCCGAGACGATCCGCGAAGCGCTGGCGACGCTCGGGCGCGAGCGCTTCGACGGCGTGCGCGTCATCTTCACCGCGCACAGCATACCGACCGCGACCCCCGGCACGTACGCCGACGACTTCGCCCGCGCGGCGAAGCTGGTCGCCGACGAGCTCGCGCTTCCGGATTGGAGCACGGCCTATCAGAGCCGCAGCGGCAGTCCGCAGACGCCATGGCTCGGGCCGGACGTGCGCGACGAAGTGCGCGCGCTGCCGGCGGCCGGCGTCGCCGACGTCATCCTGGTCGCGATCGGCTTCCTGTGCGATCAAGTCGAGGTGCTCTTCGACTTGGACGTCGTTGCGGCCGGTATCGCCCGCGAGGCGGGCGTTCGTCTCGTGCGCGCGGAGACGATGAACGCGCGGCCCGCCTTTATCGCGGCACTCGCCGATCGCGTCGCCGAGGCGCTGCGATGAAGCGCATCGCGATCCTGGGCGGCGGCATCGCCGGGCTCTCGGCGGCGTACTATCTGCGCGAAGCGGCGCGCGCGCGCGGCGCGGAGGTGGAGATCGTCCTGCTCGAACGCTCGGAGCGCGTGGGCGGCGTGAGCGCGACCGCTCGCGACGGCGAGAACCTGCTCGAGCTCGGGCCCGATTCGCTGGTCACGACCAAGCCGTGGGCGATGGACCTGATCCGCGCGCTCGGACTCGAGGACCGGACGATCGGCGTGACCGCGGGCGGCTACGCCGGCGTGCTCCGCGGCGATCGCATCGTGCCGCTCAACGACGGCTTCCGGTTCTTCACGCCGACCTCGCTGCGGTCGCTCGCGACCAGCGGGCTGCTGAGCTGGAAGGGCCTGGCGCGCGCGGCCGCCGAGCCGTTCGTCCCGGCGCGCCGCAGCGAGACCGACGAGAGCTTGGCGTCGTTCGTCACGCGCCGGCTCGGGCGCGAGGTCCTCGACCGGCTCGCGCAGCCGCTCATCGGCGGCGTCTATTCGGGCGATCCGCAGACCCTCTCGATGCGCGCGACCATGCCGCAGTTCCTCGCGTACGAACGCAGGTACGGAAGCCTGGTCCGTGCGATGCGCGCGACCCCCGCGCCGAAGCGCGGCTCCGTCTTCACAACCCTGCGGGGCGGCCTCGGCACGCTGGTCGACGCACTGCGTCGCGAGCTGGGAGCGATCGCGCGAGAGAATGTCGAGGTCGCGAGCGCGAGCTACGATGCGGGTTCGGGCTGGACCGTCGCCTGCGCGGATGGATCGCAGGTCCGCGCGGACGCCGTCATCTGCGCGTTGCCGTCATACGCCGCGGCCGCCGTCCTCGCGGCCCAGAACGAGCCGCTCGCGCGAGCGCTGGCGGCCATCCGCTACCATTCGGTGGCGACGGTCTCGCTCTCGTTCGACGAGCCGCCGGCGGCGATCCCCGCGACCTGTTACGGGTTCGTCGTCCCGTTCGCGGAGAAGCGCTCGATCACGGCCTGCACGATCGCGTCGCGCAAGTACGCCGGTCGCGCGCCGGACGGGGCGACCCTGGTGCGCGCGTTCGTCGGCGGCGCGCTGCAGCCGGAGATGCTCGCGCTCGACGACGATGCGATGCTCGCCGCCGTCCTGCGCGATATCCGGCCGCTGCTCGGGATCGACGCCGCGCCCACGCTGGTCAAGATCCGCCGTTGGGAACGCTGCCTGCCGGAGTACCGCGTCGGCCACGTCGCGTTGGTCGACAGCCTGGAGCGCAGCGCCGCGGAGATCCCGGCGTTCGCGCTGGCCGGCAGCGCCTACCGCGGCTCCGGCGTGCCGGACACGATCCGCACCGCGCAGGTCGCAGCGGAAGCGATCGCGGCGCTGCTCTAAGCGAGCAGCTTCTCCGTCGCGGCGACGATGCGATCGACGTCGAGATGCGCGACGCAGGCGTAGTCGACGCAGTTCTCTTTCGTATCGCCCTTGTGGCACGGATAGGTCGGGCGCACGATCGCGGTGCGCGGGCCGGCGGGCGCCCAGCGGTCCGGGAAGTCGCTCTGGAACGGGAAGATGCCGACGGTCGGGCAGCCGACGGCGGCGGCGACGTGCATCGTGCCGGTCGTGATGCCGACGAAGCCGCGCGCGCGCCGCGCGAGCGCGCCGAACGCGCCGATGCGGAGTCGGCCGGCGCTCGCGGTCGCTCCGGAGTCCGCGGCGATCGCGTCGCCGATGGGCGCGTCGGCCGCGGTGCCGCTGATCAGCACCGGCAGTCCGAAACGCTCGCGCAGCGCGCGCGCCAGCGCCGCCCAGCCCCGCGTCGGCCAGATTCCGCGCTTCGTCGCCTCGGCGTTGGTCGGGTGGAGGACGACGAACGCGCGCGGCGGTCCCGCGACTCTGGTCGCTCCGCTCCCGACGCTCGGGATGACAAGGGCGGAACACTCCGCCTCGTCGGCTTCGGTCGGCACGAAGTGCGGCACGGCGCCCGACGCGTCGCAGCCGAGCGCGCGGGCGTAGTCGAGTTGGATGTCGCTCCAATGACTGGTCGCGTCGCCGGTCTCGCTGCGGACGACCACGCGGTCGGTGAAGCGATACGAATACAGCCGCCGCGCCTGGCCGACGCGGACCGGGATCTTCGCGAGCTGCGGGATCTTGGCCGTGCGCGCCGTCGCCCAGGTCACGACGCAGGCGTCGTACCCGCGCGCCGCGAGCGATCCGGCGAGCGCGCGTTCGTCGCCGCCGTCGTCGACCAGGACCGCGTCGTAGTCCGGCACCCGCTCGAGGGTCGCCCGATGACCGGGTAGAGTGAGCGCGTCGACGCGCTCGTAACGCTGCCGGAGCGCTTGCGCGACCACGCTCGAGACGAGCGAATCGCCGATCCCGCCGCCCGCGGAGTACACGAGCGCGTTCACGTCAGGCGTCTTCGTCGAGGGTCTTGACGAGCTCTTGCAGATACATCCCGTCGAGGAACTGGCCGCGCGCGAGCGCGCGGATCGGCGCCGGGACGTTCGCGCCGTCGGCCAGCCCGGCCATCCACGCGAGCACCTTGTCGTTGAGGAGATACCGGCCGCGGAACAGATTGAACCCATATGCCCCGGTCGCCATCTTCACGCGGGCCGACGACGACTTCTCGAGGAACCGGCGCGCCATCCGCGCGCGCTCGAGCGCCTTGCGCGTCTCGACCACCAGGGTGTTGTCGGTCGGCGGTTTGATGTGCCAGATGTAGGCGTCCCAGGCGAAACTCCAGCGCATGCCGTGTTCGCGCAGGCGGACGCCCAGTTCGGTATCCTCCCAGCCGTATAATTTGAAGTCCTCGTCGAAGCCGCCGACCGCGTCGAGCGCGTGCTTCGGGACCGAGACGTTGCACGTGCACAGGAACGCGCGCGAGAGATTGGCCGGCGTCGGCTTCGGCCGCTCGCCGTAGCCCGAGACGTTGAGGATCGGCCCGTTGACGACCATGCTGGCGGTGTGGTGCGCGGCCTCGTGGGCGGCGACGAAGCCGGGCGGCGCGACGATGTCGTCATCGCAGAACAGGATGACGTAGCCCTCGGCGACCTTCATGCCGGCGTTGCGCGCCTTGCCGCGATTGGGTTCGGGCTCGTAGACGTAGCGGACCGGCACGACGCGCCGCGCGTGCGCGCGCTCGGCGACGCCCTTGGTATCGTCGCTCGATCCGTTGTCGACCACCACGATCTCGAAGGACGGCGCGCCGACCTGGTGCTCGAAGGACGCGAGCGCGTGCGCGAGATAGTCCTGACGGTCGCGCGTCGCGATGACGATCGAGATGCGCATCAGCTCGCCAGCTCCAGAAGCGAGGCCGCCATCCGGTCGGCGGCGCCGACGTGGCCGGTGTAGAGATCGCGCAGCCGCGCGCCGGTGCTCGCCAGCCAGTCCGCGTCGTCGTAGCGCTCCAGCGCGACGCGCGCGACCCGGCCCGGCGAGAGCGTGCCGTGCAGCTCCGCGATCAGCATCTCGCCGGCATCGATGTTGGGCTGGGTGTGATAGGTGAAGCGGGTCGCCGCCGCCAGGACGGCCGCGCCCTTGAGCTTGCGTCCGATCACCGGGATCCGGTCGAGATAGGTGAGCGGACCGTTGATCGTGATCAGTTCGGGCGCGTTGAGCGGCGTGATCGAGACGACCGGCACGCCCAGGGCGGCCAGCTCGATGGTCTTGGTCCCCGGCAAGGTCAGCACCAGGCGGGCGCGCTTGGCGGCGGCCAGCGCGTTGCGCAGGATCGGCACGCGCAGCGAGCCGTCCAGGCTCTGCGCGAACGCGACCTCGCCTTCGTGGACCAATCGGCCCTTCTCCGACCAGATGCGCGGATCGCCGCCCCGGGCGAGCGCCGCGCGCACGGCTTCGAGATCGGTGAACGGCGAGATGCCGAAGGCGATCGGGATCTCCGGCCGCTCGCGTTTGATCCGGCGCGCGACCGTCAGGAAGAACGGGATCAACTCCTCGACCTCGTGCGCGCGCGATCCGGGCATGATCAGGATGCCGTCGAGCGGCGCCGTATCCTCGAGCGGCTGCTCGGCTTCGAGCAGGGCGCCGTCGATCGCCAGGTTGCCGACCTTGGCGATCCGGTCGGCCGGGACGTCGCATCGTTTGAGCTGTTCCACGTTCGCATCATCGACCGCGTACGCGCGGGCTAAGGTTGCGGCGTACCGGGGCTTCGCGAACTTATAGGTCGTCGCGATGCCGCCCAAGCGCTTGCGCAGCCGCGCCGCGTGCATCAGGTCGCCGCCCAGGTACTGCACGACGTCGACCGCCGGCGGTTCGCCGGCGACGCTCCGGCCGAGCGCGAACCGGACGTACTCGGCCGGATCGTAGACGCGCGCCTGCGGGAAGAGCGCGCGCGCCATGGCCGCCTCCGCTCCGGTCGCGTAGTCGTCGGGGACGAGGAAGATGTGCGCGTCGAGCCGGGGGTCGCGGGCGTACAGGCGCCGGAGCAGCGGCCGCACCCAGCCCGCCACCTCGCCCGGTCCGTTGGCCGTCATCGCGATGCGCACCGCTTACGGCTCCGGCGCGTAGCGCGCGACGATCCGCGCGATCGTGTCGGTGGTCGAGGTGCCTTCCACGTGCGGCGCGAGCCGGATGACGCCGCCGTGCGCCAGCACGATGTCGCGCTCCGGCAGCTCTTCCTCGCGATACTGCGCGCTCTTCACGTGGACGTCCGGGCGCACGCCTTCGAGCAGCTGCTCGGGCGTGTTCTCGCCGAAGCCGACCACCGCATCGAC
>JANWKW010000055.1 GCA_025451135.1 Vulcanimicrobiia bacterium
CGGTCTCGTGCAGGTAATGGATCGAGACGGCCACGTCGTAGGAGTTCTCTTTGGCCGGGATGAAGGACGTGCACCCGCGGACCAGCTTGGCCGGCAGGTAGCCGACCCGCTTGATCTGGGCTTCGCGGTGCTCGATCACGTCGACGTTGGCACCGACCGCGATGGCCCGCTTGACCCAATGCGCCTCGGGACCGTAGCCCGCGAACAGGATGCTGCTTCCACGTTCGATGCAGAGCGCTTCCCAGGTCAGCGTCTCGAGATGCTGCGACTCGCGGCCGAACTCGTCGGCCGTGTAGGACATCGAGGCGGTCATGCGGTCGTCTCGCTCACCCTTGAAGTATCGGCATCGCGGCCCGGAAAGGCAATCCCGTTGGGCAGCCGTTCGAACGGCACGCCCGGATCGGACAGGCCGCGGCCGAGGATCCGGGTCTCGCCGGCCGCGCCGGCCGCCAGCCGGGCGAGCAGGGCGAACTCGGGGCGCGAACGGGCGAGCAGGTCGCCCGCGATCGTGATCCCGCGCAAGGGGGAGTAGGCGGCGACGAGATCGGCGACCGGCAGCCCGCACACCTCGCGCTGGTTCGCTCGCGCGACCGGTGCGCCCATCGCGGCCAGGACGTCGAGCAGCCCGGCGCGATAGGGGTTGACGTTGACGGCGTCGAGTCGCGCGCTCGCGCCCGGTGCGAGCACGGTATCGACGATGCGCTGCGCCGCTTCGCCGAAGTCGCCGGGAATGGCGATCGCCGTCGCGCCCGTGGCGTCCAGGTACGCGAACAGCCGCTCGGTCACGTCGTCGAACGCCTTGTCGCCTCCGACGGCGATCGGAATGCCGGCTCCGCGTGCCGCCAGGAGCAGCGCCGAGCGGGTCGCGGATGACGGCGCGACCAGCAAGAACGATCGCGTCTGCGGCGCCGCGGTTCCGCGGATCGCGACCGGCAGCGTGCCGTTGGTGGTCTCGACCAGCGCTCCGAACGCGCGCAGCTGCGCCGCCGTCGGTTCGAGCGACGGTGCGCCGTCGCCGACCAGGGCCGCCTCGATCTCGCGGCCCGCGATCAGACCCATCAGCAGCTCCGCGACTTCCGTCGAGCCGCCGCAGTCGATCGGCAGGGCGGCGGAATGGAAGGCTCTCGGCGCGCCGATGGCGCGAAGCCCGCGGGCCAGGGCTTGCGCGTCGGGCCCGGCACTCGGGTTCTCGAGTGCGAGCGATGCCGGATACAGCGAGGCTACGGCTAGCGCACGCAGCGTGATCGACTCGTCGCCGGGAAGTGGGACGGAAGGGGGCATGCACGCTGGCTTCGCGCTGCAGGCGGGTGCGCCATGCAATCGAATCGATTCGAACGTCGTCATGAGGAGGCCGGAACATGTGCCGCTCGCTCGTCGCCCTCGCCGTTGCGCTCTGCTGCATCGGTGCTAATACCAAGCCGATGTCCAACATGGTAGCGCTGGTCGGATCGTGGTCGTGTACGACCACTTCGTCGTTCGGCAGCGGGCATAGCACGATCGTCTACCGGCGGCTGCCGGGAACCGACGCGCTCGGGTTCTCGGAGAGCTCGCCGCAGTACGCCGGCTCCGGCTACCTCGGCTACGACGAGAACGTGGGACGCTTTTTCAGCGTCACCGCCGACGCGGACGACGGCTCGTCGCACGCGCTCGGCACGCTGCTCCCGAGCGGCATGCTCTCGTTGACCGGCAGCGCATCGTACGGCGGTCGGGCCTCACCGTTCCGCGAGACGCTGGGACTCACCGATCCGAAGCATCTGCACGATCGCTCGGAGATGATGAAGAACGCGAAGTGGACGCTGCTCGACGACGCGGTCTGCGTGCGGAGCTGATTGGTAGGGAAGGTGGGACTCGAACCCACATGAGTTGCCTCGACCGCTTTTGAGGCGGTTGCGTCTGCCATTCCGCCACTTCCCCGTGGCCGGCCCGGGCGCCCGGGCGACTAACGCGGGTTCGCTGGTCCGGGCGGCGGTCCTTGCAGGAGCGTGAACCGGATCGTGGCCGTCGTATTGGCGGGATAGCTGACGCGCAGGAGCCGGTAGCCGGGCTTGTGCTCGATAGCGGCCGAGACGCCGGGATCCTGGTCGAAGAGGACCTGTAACAAGTTGGCGTTTTCGGTGATCGCCGAGATCGAGACGGCCGGCGCCGACGCGCGCATCGTCACCACCAGCGTACGCGAATCCGGCGCCAGCGAGTAGGTCTTCTCGAAGTGGACCGGCACCGGTCCCAGATCCGGCGCGTCGTAGGTGCAGCGGACGACCGTTGCCGATCGGGCGTCGTGGGTTTCGATGCAATCGTACGGACGATTGAACGTCCCCGTCGCGATGGGATGCGTGTACTTCGCGATGTAGTCGCGAGCCGACGGAGGCAGCGGCGACTGGATGTCGTCGCGGAGCGCGCCGATCGTGGTGAAGGCGTTCTCGCCGCCCCGGTCGATGGAGTTCGGTTCGGGTCCGAAGTAGATCGCGCGGGCCCCCGCGTCGGCCGCGACGACGGCCTTCGCCGAACCGTTGCCGAGGACGAACGTCGGCAGCCCATCGCAGAGCGCATTCCCGCCGCCGTTCTTCGCCTGCGTTGCCTGTTCGCAGTCGAGCGTCGCTCCCGGCGCCAGCGCGAGCTCGCCGACGATATGCTTGCGGTTGCCGACGGTACCGACGCGCTCGGCCCTCGGTACCGCACCGACGAAGATATCGGCGGCCGACCGCGGCAGGACATAGAAGCGAGGCGTGACGAGCGAGTGCGTGCCGAGATGGAGCGTCACGCTCGGGACGGACCGGACGTCCGACCCGGAATTGATGACGTCGAGCATGCCGGAGCGCCCGTCCGCGGAGACGAGGAGCGCCCCGTCGACGATTCCGCCGTTCGCGGGTCGGATGTGGACGCGAGCTTCGTCGGGGCTCGCCACGATGCGACCGCCCCCGGAGCGGTACGCGGCGAGATTGCGTTCAACGGCATCGACGTAGCGATACGGCAGCCCGAGCGGGGGAACGATGAGCGCGCCGGTTCGCCGCAAGGTCGCCGGATCGGCGTAGCGCAGATCGACCATCGAGCAGGTCAGCGCAAGCGCCCGACAGCGCTGTTGGATCGCGATGGTCTGGGCCGCGATCGCATAGATGCGCGCGTTCGTCATCCAGGTCGTATCGTACGCGCTCGGCATCCAGGCGATCGCCGCGTCGACCTTCGGATGCAGGGTCCCGATGTACGATCGATAGTTTCGGAAGAACCCATAGGCCGTCTCGGTCGGGGCGTAGCGCGCGCTCCGCTCCCGGCCGACATCGAGTGCGGCGTCCCAGCGGTAGAGCCAGTTCGACCACGGCGCCTCCCAGCCGGCGGGGTTCAACGTGTCCTGGGGTGGGAAATCGACGATGCCCTTCGCGCCGAGCTGCAGCATCTCGTGAAGCGCGAGGGTCGTGTTGCCCGGATCGGCCGGCCGGGGTGCGACTTCGTCGGCGCCCTGGAGCCAGCCGGCTTGGAACTCGCTGATCATCACGGGCCGGTGCGGCTGCGTCTGCAGCAGCCCGGTCGAGAACGCGAGCTGTGCGAGGTCGTGATCGCCGATGCTGTACGCGTCGCTCTGATACCAGTTCCCCCACGCCCAGACCGGCGCGGACGCCGTCACCTTCATCTGGTAGGTGTTGATGAAGAGGGGAACCCGCGATCCGACGACCGCGCGGACCGTCGCGGCGAGGCGATCCATATAGGCGTGCCAATGCGGAGCGGGCCACGTATCGTTATCGATGTAGGCGCCTTGGTCGTCGTCGAGCGCGATCGCGACGATGTCGTGCGACCAGGGCTCGACCGCTCGCAAGACGGTCCGCAACCAGCGCGATGCGTAGCGAAGGTGCGTCGCGTTGTGCAGCCACTCGGCGGCGGCTGCGTCCGCGTGCGCGTTCTGCAACGTGGCGGTCGCGGGGTAGCGACCCTCCAGGACATCGTGGGCCGGCATGTCGTAGTCGGGCCGCATCAGGAGCCATGCCGGATAGCCGCCGTTCCGCCATTCGTTCCGGATGACGGGACCCGGCCGCAAGATCACGTGCATGTGCCGGTCGCGCGCGGCCTCGAGCAGAGAGCGCAGATCGCGCGACGGGTTCGTCCGTCCGGTGAAATCGAAGTCGCCGTCGGAGAGTTCGTGCCAGTTCCATGGGACGTAGATATCGACCGTATCGATGCCCATCGCCCGATAGTCCGCCATCGCCTCGCCCCAGTCGGTCCGCGGCATGCGTTCGTAGAAGAAGGCCGCGCCGCTCACGAACGTGGGCTTGCCGTCGATCGAGAAGGCCGGGTAACCGTCGAGCTGCACGATCTTGCTGGTGTTCCAGGTCTTCCACGAGTCGGCGGCCGACGCGTGGGCGGGCACGAGCAGAGCGAGGAATGCGGCGCCGACGAACGGCCACCAGCGCTTGCCCTTCGCGGTCACGAGGAAGGCGAGCGCGCCGATCGCCAACCAAGCGATGCCGAGCAGGATCGCGGTCGGACCGGTGTAGGCGAACGCCAGCAGCCAGCCCGCGAGCGCGACCAGCGCGGGCAGCGGATAGAGCGGCATCCGGAAGGGCGCGCGTTCCTTGCGCGCCCGCAGCAGCGCGAGAGCCACGATCTGCAGCACCGCCTGCACGAGGACGATGCCGGCCGTCAGGAACGCGATCACCTGGACCAGCGTGAACGCGCAGGCCAGGATCGAGAGGCCGCCGATCACCAGCAGCGCGACGTAGGGGAAGTCCTCGGTCGGATGCAGGCGCGCGAAGATCGCCGGGAACTCACCGTCGCGCGCGGCCGCGAACGGGATCCGCGAGAATCCGAGCAGGTTGCCGTAGACCGATGCGAATGCGGTCGCGAGCACCAAAAGCGTCACGACGATCGCCGGCCAATGCCCCCAAGCGGTCGCGACCAGCGTGGACGCGACGAACTGGGCCTCCGGCGGTGGTTGCGCACCGTTGACGCCGACGAGCGTCTGCCAAGGCACCACGCCGAGCACGCCGATCTGCAGACAGAGATAGAGGACGGTCACGATGCCGATCGAGAGCACGATCGCGAGCGGAATGGTGCGATTGGGTTCGCGTACCTCGTCGCCGAGCAGCGCGGCATCGGCGTATCCGACGTAATCGTAGAGCGTGACGAAAAGCGCGCCGCCGAAGCCGGCCAGGAACCCCCAGTCGAAGCGTACCGGGCCGGCGAGCGCGAAGGCCTGATGGAGGTCGACGTGCGGTGCGGCGGCGACGATGACCAGCACCAGCGTCGCGACCGCGCAGATCGCGAACGCGACGCCGAGCTGCGCGACGCGGCCGGTGCGCCGATAGAGCAAGGCGATCGTGAGCAATCCGACGCCGGCCTCGATGCCGTGCGTCAACCACCACGACGCGGCGATCTGCGGGAACAGGTAGCCGGCGTACTGGGTGAACCCGATGTAGCCGCTCGCGAGCAGGCACGGCGCGTACAAGAGGAACTGCCAGTTGAACAGGAAGGCGAAGAAACGGCCCCATTTCTGCGGCCCGAAGATCTCGCGGAGGAAGACGTAGGTCCCGCCCGAGCCGGGATACTTCGACCCGAGTTCGGCCCAGACCAGCCCGTCGCACAGCGCGACCAGCGCGCCGGCGACCCAGCCGATCAGCGCGAGCGGCCCGTTCATCGCCGAGAGGACCAGCGGAATGGTGACGAGCGGTCCGATACCGACCATCGTGATCACGTTGACGGCGACGGCGCCGCGCAGGCCGATAGCTCGCTGCATGGAAGCGCACGTTCATGCCATCGTCGGTCTCACCCTATGCGCGCCTGCTCGGCCTGCGCGGCGATCTGCGCATCGCCTTCATCGACAGCCCCGCACTCGCGGGCAATCCGCTCGGCGATCCGTCGACCCGGCCGGTCGTCGCCTATCTGCCGCCCGGCTACGACGACGAGGGCTCCAAGCGCTATCCGGTCCTCTACGTCCTCCACGGCTATACCGGCGATGCGGCCGCATCGATCGGCGCGCGCCCGTGGGAGACGAACGTCGTGCAGTGGGCCGACCGGCTGACGGTCGCAGGCGCCATGAAGCCCACCATCGTGGTGGCCGTCGACGGGTTTTCGCGGCTCGGCGGTTCGCAGTACGTCGATTCGATCCACAACGGCGCGTATGCGACCTACGTCACGCGCGACGTGGTGACGCACGTCGACGCGACCTACCGGACGATCGCGAGCGAAGGCGGACGGGCGGTGACCGGCAAATCGTCGGGCGGCTTCGGGGCGATGCATCTGCCGCTGCGCCATCCCGGCGTCTACTGCGCGTTCGCGTCGCACAGCGGCGACAGTTACTTCCGCTACGCCCACCCGATCTCGTTCCCGGCGGCATCGCGCACGCTCGAGGGCCACGGCAACGACGTCCGCTCGTTCGTGGAGGCGTTCGAGAAGAAGCCCAAACGCGGGCAGGCCGAGTACCAGACGATCGAGATGCTCGGCTATGCGGCCGCCTACTCGCCGCGCTCGGCGACGTCGTTCGATCTGGATCTGCCCTGGAATCCGGCGACGGGCGCGATCGAGGAGGACGTCTTCGCCCGTTGGCGGGCGTACGATCCGGTCGAGGAAGCGCCCCGACGGGCGGCGGAACTCGCGCGGCTCCGGCTGCGTTACCTCGACTGCGGTCGACGCGACGAATACGGACTCGACGTCGGCGCGCGCGAGATGGCCCGGGTCCTGCGGGAACTCGGCCTCGACGTCCGGCATGAGGAGTTCGACGACGATCACCGGAACGTCGGCTATCGCTACGCCGTCTCACTGCCCGCCCTCTCGGACGTCTTGGAGAACGAATGAAGTCCCTGCTCGCCCCGCTCTTGTTCCTGGCGTTGATCGCCGCGGCCCCGGCCCCGAGCCCGGCGCCGACGTACGACCCGCACAGCTACGACGACGAGGCGATGCATTTCCAGGCGCCCGCCGACTACGTGCTCGGGGGGCGGCAGTCGGTCGACTCGACCAAGCTCGACAAGGCGACGACCGTCGCGGTCTGGGCGAAGTTCCCCGGACAGGCCAACCAGCGCACCCTCACGATCACGCTCGAGCCCTACGACGGCAAGGACGTGACCGGCTACGAGGTCTACACCGAGAACGAACTGCGCGGGCAGATCGACGGCGTGTTCATCGGGAGCAAGACGCCGATGACGCTCACGAACGGCATGCCCGCCTACTTCCTTTCGATCACCTCGGGCAGCGGCTTCGACGCGATGAAGATCTACGAGGTCATCTGGTACGACGGTCTGCGCGGCGTGGCCATCTCGGTCCGCGGCCGTCTCGGCGAGATCACCGAAGACGAAGCCAAGGCGGTGCTGCACAACGCGAGCGCCGTCCGGTTCCCACGGGGCCGGCTCTAGGGCTTAGCGTCGGACGAGGGCGGTCGCCTCGATCGCGGTTCGCAGATCGGCGACCAGGTCGTCGGCGTCTTCGATGCCGACCGAGAGGCGAAGCAGGCCGTCGGTGATGCCGCGGCGTTCGCGTTCTTCCTTCGGGATCGAACCGTGCGTCATCCGGGCCGGATGGCAGATCAGCGATTCGATGCCGCCTAGCGACTCGGCCAGGCTGAAGTATTTCATGCGGTGCGCGAAATCGAGCGCGCGCTCTTGCGGCCCGGTCAGCACGAACGAGACCATCCCGCCGAAGCCGCTCATCTGACGCGCGGCCAGGTCGTGCTGCGGATGGGAGAGCAGGCCCGGATAGTAGACCTTCTCGACCTCGTCGTTCGACTCGAGGAAATCCGCCACGAGGCGCGCGTTGTGCTCGTGCTCGCGCATTCGGATGGCGAGCGTCTTGGCGCCGCGCATCGTCAGCCAGGCGTCGTGCGGGCCCGGCACGCCGCCGACCGCGTTCTGGTGGAACTTCAAGCTCTCGCGGATCGCCGGATCGCTGGTGATCGCGATGCCGCCGACCGCATCGCTATGGCCGCCGATGTACTTGGTGGTCGAGTGCACCACCACGTCGGCGCCGAGCGCGAGCGGCTGCTGGAAGTACGGCGATGCGAAGGTGTTGTCCACGGCCACGATCTGGCCCGGCCCGCGCAGCGCGCAGATGGCCTTGATGTCGACCCGTTTGAGCAGCGGGTGGGTCGGCGTCTCGAGCCAGACCAGCTGGGTGTTGGGCTTGATCGCGGCGCGCACGGCCGCCAGGTCGCTCATGTCGACGTAGGTGAACTCGAGGCCGTAACGCGCGTAGACCTTGGAGAAGAGGCGATAGGTGCCGCCGTACAGGTCGTCGCCGACCACCACGTGATCGCCGGCCGAGAGCAGGTTGATGACGGCCGACGTGGCGGCGACGCCGCTCGAGAAGGCCACCCCGAAGTCGCCGTTCTCGAGCGATGCGAGCTGCGCTTCGAGCGCGCTGCGGGTCGGGTTGGCGGTGCGCGCGTAGTCGTAGCCTTTGTGCTCGCCGACGCGCGTCTGGGTGAAGGTCGAGGTCTGATAGATCGGCACGATGGTCGCGCCGGTGGTCGGGTAGGCCACATTGCCCACCTGGATCGCCTTGGTGGAGAAAATAAATCGCGTTCATATTCGGGACGTCC
>JANWKW010000056.1 GCA_025451135.1 Vulcanimicrobiia bacterium
AGTGCGAGCGCGAGCGCGGGCACGAGCGGCACGATCGCGCCGTAGGCCAGCCACCAGCCGTCCTTGCGCGGCGCGCGTTCGCGCGAGAATGCGACCGGTTCGACCCCGAGCGCGTCGCCGCGCCGCGGATCGATGCCGACGGTCGCCGCGGCCAGGGCGCGGATGGCCGCCTCATCCAGGTCTCGCGACGCGTCGACGAAGACCGCGACGCTCAAGCGCGCGAGCCGGCCGGGCGACTGGGTCGTGGTCACGTCGCGGCGCTCGTCGCCGCGCCGTTCGGTCCGCTCGCGCTTCTCGTAGCGTCGCCCGTCGCCGCGATAGCTCTCGTCCGTGCCGACGAGCGAGATCGCTCCGAGCGGAGCGTCTCGAACGACGTGGGTCTGGGCCGCGCGCGGATCGCGTTCGGCGCGCACCCGCACGATGGTCGCGCCCGCGCCGAACGCCAGGTCGAGGGCGGACTGGAGCGAGCTCTGCAGGCCGGTCGCATCGTCGCCCGCGCCGCTCCCGTCGAGCGCGACGCCGGCGTCGTCCAGGATCGTGACGCGGTTCGCGTCGAGACCGGGGACGCCGGCCGCGACGAATTGTCGGATCCCTTCGATCGCGTCCGGCGAGAGACGCGCGCCGTCCCGGACGTGGAGCCGGACGCTCGCGCTCGCGCCGGTCTCGGTCTCGTCCGCGAAGGTCGCGGTGCGGGCCGGTGCGACGATCACCTGCGCGTCGTCGACGCCGGCCACGCCGCGCAGCGCGAGTTCCAGATCGCCGGCCAAGCCCGCGCGCGTCTGCGCGTCGACGACCGCCTGCGGCGTGAGCGCGCCGATCTGCGCACGCGCTTCGCCGCTGCTCGCGACGTGCGCGTGCGGGACGCCGGCGAGGGAGAGCCGCAGCAACAGGCCGCTGCGGCTCGACGCGTCGACCGTCACGTTGTCGGCGGCCGGCACGAACGCCACGCCCCACGAGGCCAAGCGCTCTTGGACCTCGGCCAGTTGTTCCGGGTGCAGGGGCGTGGCGAACAGCGCGACGTGCGGGCGCGCGGCCACGACGCCGGCCACGATCGAGACGACGATGATGGCGACGGCGGCGCAGAGCGCGGCGGTGCGAATGCGCGGCGGCATCCCGCTCCAGCGCGTGAGCAGCGAGGGCAGCACCTTAGACCTGCATGCTCAGGAGCGACTGCACGACCTGGGCCGTCCGGCCGGCGACCGCGATGGCGACGGAGATCGCGACATCCGCGCGGGCGCGCTCGTAGGCCGCATCCTGCAGCGATCCGCGACCCGCCGCGAACGCGTCCTCGGCCCGGTTCGCCCCGGTCAGCGCGTCGCTCACGCCGTCGAGCGCGCGGGCGAACGCCTCCGGGAGCGCCGGAGGGACGGGCGTCGCGACGGCGGCGTCGGGGAGCAGGGCTTCGACCCTCACGGCAGGCGCTCCAGATCGATGGTCGCCGACGCCAGCTTCTTGCCGGTGTCGAAGAGCGAGGCGTCGGCGTCGTACGCGCGCGAAGCGTTCATCACCGCGAGCATCTCTTGCACGACGTCGACGTTGACGCCGCGCTCGGTCCGCATGCCGGCGAAGAGGACGCGCGCGTCGCCGCCTTCTCCCTCGACCCGGAAGGCCGGGATCTGCCGCAGATAGGATCCGCGCGGCCCGGCCGCTTCGGCGGCCGCGACGTTGCGCGCCGCGACGTCGAGCGCCGACCGCTGCGCAGCCATCCCGCTCGCGGCCGAACTCAAGAGTGGAAAGCTGTCCATACCCGCATCATAGCGACGCGGTATTAGCGCGCCGATTCGCGCGCGTGAACGGATCGTGAACGCCGCCGCTCGAGCCTGCAGAACGCGGAGCTACGTCTTCGCGGCGGCCTTCACTTCGGCGAGGCGGGCGTGCAGCGCGGCCAGCAGGGCTTCGCCGAACAGGGCGGCGCGGGCGGTCGCGGTCATGGCGGCCTCGGCTCCGCGTCCGGTCGCGTTGGCGCGAACTGTCTCCTCCGAGGCCGTATCGAGTTGCTGTTGGGCTCGCCGCACTGCGGGCGCTAGGGAACTGCCGACATCGAACATGCCCACCATGGTACGCCGGCGGCATTGCCGCTACGATGCGGCGATGTGGCCGTTTAACGCAGGACGGGCAGGCCGTCGCGGTCGAGCGGGACGGCCAAGAACAGCCGGGTGACCTCGTCGTAGTTGGCGACGCCGCTGGCGATGTGATTGCTCTTGAGGTACGCGCCGTAGGCGTGCCAGGTGAAGCGCGAGAGCGAGAGGTTCAGGTGCCGCGCGTTGCGCGCGCGGATGGCGGCGAAGTCTCCCCAGACCAGCGGCGCGAACGTCTTCGTATCGTAGTGCCGCAGCGGCGGCAGATACAGGAACAGCTCCATCCAGCCGGAGTAGGCGATCGCCGGATCCTTGGACCGGAGGCACGTGACCACCGCGATGTAGTTGGCCTCGTCCTCGCGCGCGTAGGCGGCGACGTGCGACCACTCGTGCGAGAGATCGAACGGCTCTTCGAACCACAGCAGGTCCGACGCGAGCTGCGATTCGAGCGTGAACGGGTCGATGAAACCGCTGGTCCCGGTCGCGGTCATGAACGGATCGAAGATGGATCGCTTGAAGCGGCCGACGTCCGGATCCCACGTATCTCCCAGCCGCCGCACGACCGGCAGCCAGGCCGCGCGCAGCGCATCGCGATCGTAGGTCTCGGCGGCGTGCGCCGGACCGGCCAGGGCGTTGAGGTGCGCGACCGCGATCGCGCGCAACCTGGCGACGGCGACGTCGTTCGCGTCGGCGGCGACGTAGCGCACCCGGCTCTCGATCGGCGCGCGGTCGTAATTCCACCCCCAGCTCGCCTCGAACCAGAAGGCCAGCACCCCGGCCAGCGCGCCGGCCGCGAGCAGCAGCTTCGGCGTGCGGAAACTCTTGACGAGCAGCCATCCCATTCCGACCATCGCCGCCAGCCCGACGAGGTCGCCGAGCGAGAATGGGAGCGGCAGGGTGATCGCGGCGGCCAGGTGCTGCCAGCCGGGATAGAAACCGTCGGCGTACGCGTTCTCGATCCAGTCCGCGCTCGGCCGCACGAGCAGCGCGACCGCGCCCGCGAGCATCGCGAGCACCTCGAGGATCAAAAGAAAAGAGCCGCGCATCTGCACGGCTCTTTCGCTGTTCTCGAGGCGAATACTATCGCTTGCTGAACTGGAAGCGCTTACGGGCCTTCTTGCGGCCGTACTTCTTCGATTCTTTCTCTCGCGGGTCGCGCGTCAGGAAGCCCTCTTTGCGGAGGATCGCCTTGAGCGACTCGTCCATCTCGAGGAGCGCGCGGGAGATGCCGTGACGGACCGCGCCGGCCTGGCCGGTCATGCCGCCGCCGATCGCTTTGACCTTGATGTCGACGCGCGAGCCGAGCTGGGTCGCCTCGAGCGGCTGACGGACCGTGGCCTGCAGCTGCGGGCGCGGGAAGTAGTCGGTCATCGGCTTGTTGTTGATCGTGATGATGCCTTGGCCGAGCGTCAGTTCGACGCACGCGATCGCGCGTTTGCGACGGCCGGTGGCTTGGATGAGATCGCTCACAGGTTTTCGTTAACTCCTAGAACAGCGGTGCAGGCTTCTGCGGTTCGTGGGGATGCGCCGCTCCGGCGTAGACGGCAAGGCGGGTGAGTTGGACGTCGCGCATCCGATTGGTCGGGAGCATGCCGCGGACGGCGCGCTCGATCAGCCGTTCCGGGTGCTTCGCGAGCACTTCCTTGGCGGTCTCGCTCGAGAGGCCGCCGGGATAGCCGCTGTGGCGGTAGTATGTCTTCTGCTCCCACTTGTCGCCGCCCAATTCGATCTTCTCGGCGTTGATCACGACGACGTGATCGCCGTCATCGATGTGGGGCGTCCAGGTGGGCTTGTGCTTGCCCGAGAGGGCTTTCGCGATGCGGACCGCCAGCGTGCCCAGGCGCTGCCCGGCCGCGTCCACGATATACCAATCGTGCTTGGTCTCCGCCGTCTTCTGTTGATACGTCTGCTGCGTCCGCATGATGACCTTGAACTCTCTTGAAATGCAAAGGATTTCGCGGCGTAGGCCCGCGACAACTCACGCATCCTAACGCGAACCCCGGAGCCCCGTCAAGCGTAATTTCACGTTTGAACCACGAATGATTATCCTTGACAGATGCTTGACCACTCAAGTATTCTATCCGGCATGGACCACCCGCAACTCGACGCTGCCCTCCAGCTCGCCCGGGCGCACGGCCGGGCCTCGAAGGCGCTGGATACCGCCTTGGCTGCCCACCACGGCATCGGGGCGAGCGACTTCGCCCTGCTCAACGCTCTGGCGGAGGCGCCCCGGGAACGGGCCAAGCCGGTCGATCTGGCCCGGCTGCTCTCGATGACCGCCTCGGGGGTCACCCGGGCGCTCCTCCCGCTGGAGAAGATCGGCATCGTCGAACGCCGCAAGGACGAGCGCGACGCCCGGATCTCCTATGCCGCCCTGACCGAGGCCGGACGGCGGGTGATCGAGCAGGCGCGGGTCACCGCCGAGCTGACCGCGGCCGGTCTGTTCTCGCGCTTGAGCGTCGGCCAGACCCGCCAGCTCCAGCGCCTCTTGGAAGATATCGCCTAGGAATTATCCGTCGCCGATGTCACGGGAGGTTCGGCGAACGAGTCGTAGCCGTCGCGATACCGCACGCCGGCCAGGTAGAGTCCATGCGCGGGCGCCGTCAGCCCGGCCGCCGAGCGCGCCCGGGCGTCGAGCATCGCCGGTATGGTGGCGGGATCGCGCCGGCCGGCCGCGCACTCGATCAGCGTCCCGACGATGGTCCGGACCATCCGATGCACGAAGCCGTCGGCCGAGATGGCGACGCGGATCAGGGTGCCGCGCCGCCGGACGGTCAGCGTCTTGACGGTTCGCACGGTGTTGCCGTTGTCGGGCGGCGTCCCGCAGAAGGAACGGAAGTCGTGCTTTCCGATCAGGTGCGCGGCCGCGTCGCCGAACGCATCCAGATCGAGCGCGGCGTAGACGTGATAGGCGCTGGTCGCCGAGAGCGCCGACGGTTCGCGCCGGTTGAAGATGGCGTAGACGTAGGAACGCTCGTCGGCCGAGAACCGGGCCGAGAAGGACGGATCGACGACGGCCGCATCGCGCACGGTCACGTCGTTCGGCAGCGCGCTGTTGAGCGCGATCGGGAGACGGTCGAACGGAAACGACGAACGGGCGGTCGTGAAGCTCACGACCTGCCCGCTCGCATGGACGCCCGTGTCGGTCCGGCCGGCGGCCGTGACCTTGACGGGTTCTTCGAAGATCCGCGAGAGCGCCGTCTCCAGCACGCCCTGGACCGACCGGAGTCCCGGCTGGAACTGGAAGCCGACGAACGCCGTGCCGTCGTACTCGACGGCCATGCGGACGTTGACCCGGCCGGGGTCGGGGTCTAGGCGGCTACCCGCTCCGGAACCGGGCGCTTCTCGTCCAGATCCAGCAGGTCGGCCCAGGTCGTCACGTCCTTTCGGTCCGGCGCCACCTGGTCGCGCAGCTCCAGGAAGTACTTCAACGAGTCGCCGGTCGGCGCCGTCGTCACCCATTGGCGGTTCCAGGTCTCGAGTTCGGCGGCCGATTTGGCGTCGATGAACGGAGCCACGTAGGCCTCGATCTCGGCGTCGCTCTTCGCGCTCTTGATGACGTCGAGCAGCTTGGCCGCATCGATGCCGAGGAATTCGAAGACGGCTTTGTCCATCGGGCAGTCATAATGATACTCGCCGACGTTACCATTGGCGGTCGCCTTGCCCTTGTCGATGGCGCGCGCGAGTTGTACGACTCCGTGCAGCTTCTCGTGGACGCTGCGCGGATATGCTTGTGTTAAATCCATACCGCCCAGAACCCAGGCTACGAATCATAGGTTGCAGAGGATTGGTAACTAAATCCGGGTCGCCCAGCCGACGAAGGGGGTCAAGATCCGGTTCTGGTCCGCCGTCGAACCGTCTCCGAACCGCGCCGAATAGTTGATCCACCGAATTCCCGCGGACAGGGTCGAGCGTCCCCGCGTGGCCGACCAGGCCGCCTGGGCGTCCACCAGCGAGGCCCGCTCGCTGCCGGTCGCGGTCAGCGGGGGACCAACGCTAAAGGTGAAGACGTCGGTGATCGCTCCGTGCATCGAGGGCGTCGCGGTGACCTGCGCGTCGAGCTGCCGGCCGCCGGATCGCCACAGGGTCGCGCCGAGCTCGTACCGCCCGCCGACCACCCGCGATGCTTGCGTCTCGTTCCCCGGATAGGTGGTGCGCTGGTTGAAGATCGTCTCGCCGATACCGGCCCACGCATGCGGGGCGATCGCATAGCGGACCGCGCCGTCGAGAAGCGAGAGCTTCGTCGCGTCGCCGTTCGAGAGCGCGACCGGCCCGATCGGCGGGACGCCCTCGAGGTGCAGCGCGAAGCGGCCCTCGCGATGATCCAGCGTGACCATCGGCACCGGCACGATCGGAAGCCTGACCGATCCGCCGGCCTCGGCGTGCGTCCCGACGGTCGCGTTGAGCGTCAGCCCGATCGTCGTCTCGGCGGCTCGCGCGCTTGCGAGCGCGCACAGAAAGACCGCCGGCGCTAAGAGCCCGGCCAGAACCACCCGCTTGTTCACGTGTCTATACTACCTTTCGCATTCCGCGTGTTTGCAGCCGCACTTCTCGAACGCGCCCGCGTCGCCGTCTTTTTGGTCGAGTTCCTTGCAGCGGTCGCTGCACCACAGCATCCCGAGATCCACGTAGCAGCGGCACTGCGGATGCTCGCACTTCTGTCCGTCCATCGCTTTCGCTCCCTCCGGTGCGGCGCTAACCGTGCTGCCGCTGGAGCGGGAACAGGATCACGTCGCGGATGCTCTGCTTGTCGGTGAGCAGCATCACCAGGCGGTCGACGCCGATGCCGATACCGGCGGTCGGCGGCATGCCGTATTCGAGCGCCCGCACGAAATCCCAATCCGGCTCGGGGATCTCGTCGTCGCCCTTGGCGCGTTCGGCGATCTGCGCCTCGAAGCGCGCGCGCTGATCGTCGGGATCGTTGAGCTCGGTGAAGGCGTTGCTCAGCTCCATCTGCGCCGCGAACAGTTCGTAGCGGTCGACCAGGTCCGGGTCGTCCGCCTTGCGCTTGGCCAGCGGCGAGATGATGACCGGGTAGTCCGTCACGAACGTCGGGTCGTTCAGGTGCGGCTCGAGCACGTGCTCGAAGATCTTGTCGAGCGCGTGGCCGTGGGTCGGCGACTTCGGCAAGCCGAGCTTCTCGAGGATGGCGGCGGCGCCGGCCGGATCGAGCAGCTGCTCTCGGGTGTAGCCGCAGTGCTGCTCGATGCCTTCCAGGTAGCCGATCCGCTTGAACGGACGCGCGAACGAGATCGAGCCGCCGTCGCCGTGCGGGAGCTTGTCGTCGCCGCCGGTGACGACCGAGACCAGGTGCGCGATCAAGGCCTCGTTGAAATCGAGCATGTCGTGCACGTCCCAGAAGGCCGCGTACAGCTCCAGCATCGTGAACTCGGGGTTGTGCGTGGTGTCGATGCCTTCGTTCCGGAAGATCCGGCCGATCTCGTAGACCCGCTCCATCCCGCCCACGATCAGGCGCTTGAGGTTGAGCTCGGTCGCGATGCGCAGCTGCATCTCTTGGTCGAGGGCGTTGACGTGCGACATGAACGGGCGCGCGGCCGCGCCGCCGGCCACGTGCAGCAGCGTCGGCGTCTCGACCTCGAGGAAGCCGTGCGAATCGATGAAGCGCCGCATCTCGGCGACGATCGTGCTGCGCGCGATGAACGTATCGCGCACGTCGTCGTTGACGATCAGGTCGACGTAGCGCTGGCGGTAGCGCTTCTCGACGTCCTGCAGGCCGCTCCACTTGTCGGGCAGCGGCGCGAGCGCCTTGGCGAGCACCGCGAAGTCGGTGACGTGCAGGGTCAGCTCGCCCATCTTCGAGCGGAAGATATAGCCGGCCACGCCGATCACGTCGCCGCGCTCGATGCTGCCCCAGTCGAGGAACCGTTCGTCGCCGAGCTCGTCCTTGCGCGCGTAGATCTGCAGGCGTCCGGTGCGGTCGCGGACGTCGGCGAAGACGGTCTTGCCCATGCCGCGCTTGGTCATCACGCGGCCGGCGATATGCCAGATCTCGCTGGTCGCCTTCTCTTCGGGACCGAGCACCGCGTACTGCTTGGCGAGGTCCAGGCAGGTCGCGTCGACCGCGTAGCGCGTCTGCGCGAACGGATCGTTGCCGCGCGAACGAAGAGAGGCCAGATGCGTGCGTCTGGCCTCTACGAGTGCTGCTTCGGTCTTACCGAGATCCTCTTGCACTAGGAGGCTTTCTTCGCGGTCCTTTTGGCGGGGGCCGGCGCCGACGACGATTTGATCGCGTCGATCTTGTACTTCACGACTCCGCGCGGCGTGGTCACGTCGACGGTGTCGCCCTTCTTGTGGCCGATCAGCGCGCGTCCCAGCGGCGACTCGTTGCTGATGCGGTGGTTGGGCGGATCGGCTTCGGTCGATCCGACGACGAAGAACTCGTAGGGTTCGTTGTTCTTGAGGTCTTTGACCTTGACGATCGAACCGAGGTGGACCTCGTCGGCGGCGTACTCGGACTCGTCGATTAGCCGGGCGTTGCGGATCATCTGCTCGAGCTTGAGGATCCGTCCTTCGATGAAGGCCTGCTCCTGCTTGGCGTCTTCGTACTCGGCGTTTTCGGATAGGTCGCCGTACTCTTTGGCCTGGCGGATGCGATCGTTCACCTCTTTGCGGTGGACGGTCTTGAGCTCATCCAGCTCGTTCTGGAGCTTCTCCAGACCCTCGGGGGTCAGGACGATCTCTTTAATATCGTTCAACGAAAGGTCCTCGGGCGAGAGTACGGGCAGACGCGGAAAACGTGGCCCTTAGCCACGTCTAGCAACGGCGCCCCAAAGCGCCAGCGCCCAACGTTCGGGGGGTCGGGTTCTAGCCCTGCAGGCCCTCCCGCCTCACGTGGCGCGCCCGCCATATGGCGAACGGTATACCCAAAAGGATCCCCCCCAGCGCATAGAGCTGCAGCGTCCGGTCCTCCAGCGCGATGGTCCCGGCCAGGACCGCTGCCAGCGCCAGGGCGCCGGCGGCCGGGACCCAGACGCCGGCCATCGCATTTCCGGGGACGGCCCAGAACCTCCGGACGCAGGCAGCCGCGCTGAAGACGAAGAGCAGGCCCAGGAAGACGGCGGCCACGTCCACGACCAGGTTCAGCTGGTCGTTCGCGCTCGGCGAGAGGCCCGTCGCGACCTGGCAGACGGTCGTGAGGGCGGCGATGACCACCAGTGCGATCAACGGCTCCGAGCGTTCGTCCAGCCGGCCCAGGGTCCGCGGCAGCACGCCGTCCCGACCCATCGCGTAGACCGAACGCGAGAGGTACAGGATGGTCGTCCAGAGGGTCGAGCAGGTCGAGACCAGGACGGTGACCACGATCGCCCAGCGCCAGACGCCGCCGCCCAGCAGGTCGCCCACGTAGGCGAGCACGTCGTCCTGATTGGCGGCGAATCCGGCCGGGGTGCCGAGATGCAGATAACTGGTCATCGCGATCATCAGGATGGCGGTGGTGATGAGCAGCCCGATGATGCCGCCCCGGCCGATCGAGCGGGTCCCGCCGGAGATCTCCTCGCCGGTCGAGGCCGAGACTTCCCAGCCGTCGGACATCCAGATCCCGAGCGTCATCGCATTGACGAAACCGAAGAGCGTCAGCGGAATCGCCGCGGCGGGGAGATGCGGACCGCCCGTCACCGGGACGTAGGCCGGATGCACGATCCAGGCCGCGACGGCGGCGGCCGCCATCACCGCGAGTTCGACGCCCAGGGCGACCGCGGTCGCGGCGGCCGTCGGCCGGATGCCGACGTCGAGCAGGACCGAGCTTCCGACGCTCCAGCTGGCGCCGACGAACGCCGTCCAGAGCGGGTCCTGCTCGTGCGCCGGGGCGAGCAGCGCGAGCGTGTACGTGCCGGCCGGGACCGCCGTCGCCATCGTCGCGAAGAAGTTCGAGAGCAGCAGCAGCCACGCGCCGTACGCGCCGACGCCGTCGCCGAACGCGCCGCGGATCCAACTGTAGGACGAGCCCGCATTGGGCGAGACGCGCGAGAGCTGGGCGAACGCGACCGCCATGCAGAGCATGATGGCCGAGAGCGCGACCAGCGCCAGCGGTGCGCCCGTCCCGGCCGCCGCCACCATCGGGCCCATGGTCGAGGCGATCGAATAGGCCGGGCCCATCGACGCCGACGAGAGCACGGAAATATCGAAGAGCCGTAGAACCCGCGGCAGCTCGCGCGGGTTATGAGCCGTATCGTGCATCAGATCTCGTTTTTCGCACCGGAAGAACGCATCCTCGCTTCGAGCGGCGATGCGGAGGTCCGGTACGTTCCCGAGGTGCTCGACCCGGACGAGTCCGCCGAGCTGTTCGCGTGGCTGCGCGACGCGATCCCGTGGGAGCAGTCGACGATGTGGATGTACGACCGCGAGGTGACCGTGCCGCGGCTGACCGCCTGGTACGGCGTCGGCGAGCCGACCCCGCCCGAGGTGGATGCGCTGCGCGCGCGGATGTGCGAACGCTTCGGCGCGCCGTTCAACGCCGTCGGCATGAACATGTACCGCAATGCACGCGACAGCGTGGCGTGGCACTCCGATAAGAACGAGCACTTGATCGCGAACCCGAGCATCGCCGTGCTCTCGCTAGGAGCCCCGCGCGAGATGCAGATCCGACCGAAACTCCCCCCGCGTCACACCCTGGGCGTCGTGTTGGAGCCGGGCAGCGTGCTGCTGATGACCGGCAACGCCCAAGACCGCTTCGAACACTGCATCCCGAAGCTCGGCGCCCACGTCGAAGAACGCATCAGCGTCGTCTTCCGGACGAAAGTTGACGAGCGGGCGGAGTAGCTTCGCGTCGACGGGATCACAAGAAGGGCTAGTTCAGTTCCACGACCCGCGGGCGTAGATGCAGCTCGTGCAGCACGCGTTCGTAGTCTTCGGGCGTCACGTCCGCCCACGTCTTGCCGAGCAGCGCCAGCAGCGCGGCCTCGATGACGTTGGTGCCGAACGAGCGGCCTTCGAAGTCGGGCGTGGTGGTGATCAGCTTGGCGACTCCGCGCGAGCGGAGCTCCTCGATGTTGGTCGCGGTGACGGTATTGGTGAGCACGATCTTGCCGTCGAGGCGATCCGGCATGAACTGACGCATGAAGTGGAAGTCGCCCGCGATGATGTCGGCTTCTTCGTAGTACTGCGGATACTTCGGCTCGGGCGGCTTGTCTTGCTTCTTGCCGGTCGGATAGAAGAACTGGAACGGCAGCTTGCACGCGTCGGGAAGATACTTCTCGGCCATCTCCTCGAACTCTTTGAGGCCGCGGACCGGCTTGTCGAGATCGAGCGCGAAGATGAAATCGCCGAAGAGCACGTCGGCGCCCGCGTCTACCAGCGCCTGCGCGAGCCCGAAGCGGTCGAGCGCGCTGACCATCAGCACGTGCTTGCCGCGCAGTTCCATGCCGAGGTCGTCCTGCATGAAGCGGACCGCCTCGCGTTCGAGCGTGTTCTTGAGACCGCTGCCGTCGACGACCGGCGTGATCTTCGCGGCTTCGAGCAGCCGGACGCCGTCGCGCAGCGCGTAGCGGTGGGTCCCGGCGTACAGATAGACGTCGATGCCGCCCAGGCCGATCGCATCGACGTGCCCGTCGAGTTCCTTGACCTTCGCGATGGCGGCGTCGAGCTTGCCGTCCATCCCGATCCGCGAGATATCGAACTCCTCGCCGAGCAGCGTGGTCACCGCCCGATGATCGCGCGTCGAGGAACCGAGCGAGACCGATACGATCTTCTTCATGTTGTCATCCCGAGCGTAGCGCAGCGGAGTCGAGGGACCGCCTCGCGGCGGCGGCGGCGCGGCGGGCGTCGAGTTCGTCTTCGCCGATGGCCGCGTCGAAGGCGCGCATGCCGGCGAGTTTGAAGCCGCAGCGGTCGGCCATCTGCTCCATCTCGACGACCTTCGCCAAGTCGATGCCGCGTCCGAGGGTGAACGGTTCGCAGCGGCCTTCGAGCGCCAACACCATCGTCTCGCTCATACAGGCGAGGGCGGTGCGCGGCGGGAGGTTCAGGTCGAACTCTTCGCCCGGTTGGCGCATGCGTTCGAGGTGCGGATCGCCGGGCATCAGCATGTTGCCGCCCTCGATCACCAGCACGTCGGGGCGCTCGATCGCGACGCGCCGGCTGACGTCGTGCGGTAGCGAGAGTTCGCAGACGACCGCGCCGGTCTGCAGGTCTTCGGGCTGGATCACGTCGGCGGTCGACGAGGTCGCGGTCAGGATCAGCTGGGCTTGGCGCACGGCCGGCGAGATCTCGACCGAGTACGAGACGTCGCAGGGCAGCTCGGGCGCGATCTCCTCGGTGAACTTGCGCAGGCGCGTCTCGTTGCGCGCGACTAGGATCAGGTGCTTCACCCTCGGCGCGATCAGACGCGCGCAGGCCGAGCCGATCGAACCGGTCGCTCCGACGACCACCGCGGTCGAGACCGACGGATCGATCCCCATCTCGTGCGCTCCGCGGAACAGGCTCTGGATGCCGGCGGCGATGGTGAGCGAGTTGCCGGTCGTGACCGGGATCGGCGAGCGTTCGTTGATGGTGATGCCGGCATCGCCGACGACGCCCGTGAACGCGCCCAGTCCGGCGATCTGCGCGCCCAGATCGACGCCGATCTGGATCGCCTTGAGGATGCGGTCGTAGACCTGCTCGCGCGGAAACTCCATCATCTGCTCCGGCAGCAGCGGCGCGCTTACGAACCAGCCTTCGGTCTCGCGACCGTCCGGCGCGCGCACGCCGGTGACGTGGGCCACGCCCCACGGCGGCATCCACTCCATGATCTTGCGGACGATCGGCGCGCCCTTGCCCTTCGCGCCCGGCTCGTAGCGCGCGACGTCGTCGAGCGAGAGCGGATGGATGACGAAGCAGAACTTCGCGGGCGCGGGCACGGCTATGCCTTCTCGGCTTCGCGCTTGAGCGCGGCCAGCATCATCTCGCTGTTCTCGCGGACCTTCTTCTGCAGCGTCGGCCCGATCAGTTCGGCCAGCGTCGGAACGCCGAAGTCGTACTCGACTGTCAGCTTGACGGTCGTGACGCCGGCCGCTTCGTCGAACGTCCAGGCCCCTTCGAACGTGTCGAGATCGCCTTCGAGCAGCTTGTAATCGATCCGCAGGGAGCCGTCGTCGAAGCGGTCCTCTTCGATCCATTCGATCGGGGCTTCTTCGACGAGCGTCTTCCACTTGGTCAGCACGCGGTCGGGGTGACGCTCGAGCACGGTCACGGTCTCGACGTCGGGCATGAACTCGGGGAAGCGGTCCTGCTCCTTGGCGAGTTCGTAGACGGCGGCGGCCGAGGCGTTCACGGCAATTGTAGCTTCAACGTAGGGCATCTATAAGCGCCCGAGGTTCTCCCGGGCGGTTGCTACCCCTGCGCGGAGGGCGGCAACGGCGGTATCTACCTCGGATTCGGTGACGATGAGCGGAGGCTCGAGGCGGATCACCTTTTGCTGGTTGAGCGTCCAGGCGGCGGTCACGCCGCGCTTGACCATCTCCGGGATGATCCACCCGCCGTAGCCTTCGTTCGCCAATTCGACGCCGCACAGAAGCCCGAGGCCGCGCGCCTCTTTCACCACGTCGGGGAACTCGGCGGCGACGGCCGCGCAGCCGGCCAGCAATTGCTCGCCGCGCGCGCGGGCGTTCTCGGCCAGTCCGTCGTCTTCGAGCACGTCCATCGCGGCGAGCGCCGCCGTGCACGCGAGCTCGCTGCCGCCGAAGGTCGAGGTGTGGATGAGCGGCTGCTTGCCGTAGGCCTTGGTCCAGACCGCGGTCCGTGCGATGTACGCACCGACCGGCACGATTCCGCCCGAGAGTCCCTTCGCCAGCGTCATCACGTCGGGCACGACGCCGTCGCGATCGCAGGCGAAGCGATAGCCGCACCGGCCGAGGCCGGTCTGGATCTCGTCGGCGATGAAGAGCGCGCCGGCGCGATCGCAGGCCTCGCGGACCGCGCGCAGATAGCCGGCCGCCGGGACGTTGACGCCGCCTTCGCCCTGCACCGGTTCGACCACGAACGCGGCCGCGTCGCGCAGCGCCTCGTCGAGCGCGCCGACGTCGCCGAAATCGACCAGCGCGGCATCGGCGAGCAACGGACGGAACGGATCCTGGAACGCGGCGCGTCCGGAGATCGAGAGTGCGCCGAGCGTCTTGCCGTGATACGAATCGCGCGTCGCGACGATCTTGGCGCGGCCGGTCGCGACGCGCGCGAGCTTGATCGCGCCTTCGACCGCCTCGGTGCCGCTGTTGCACCAGAACGAGATCGTCAGATCGCCGGGCGCAAGGTCCGCGAGGCGCTTGGCCGCGCGGCCCATCGGCACGTTGAACATCGTCTTGCCCGAGAGCGACATCAGGTCGAGCTGCTCGCGCACGGCGGCGAGCACGCGCGGGTGCGAGTGGCCGAGCGTGAACACGCCGTAGCCGCCCGCGAAGTCGAGATAGGCCTTGCCGTTCTGGTCCCAGATCGTGCAGCCTTGTGCGCGCGTCTCGACGGGCGATCCCGACACGCGCATGACGCGCGCCAGCGGCGGATTCAGATAGCGCTTGTAGTTCTCGTAGACCTCGTCCAACAGCGCCTGCGGCGACGGGGCGCCGTAGAGCGCATCTCGGGGCTCAACCATGCGCGAAACATTCGCTAGCGGCTTGTCGAATCCGGTTTTCGAGGGATTGGATGCGTGCGCGCTCCAGGTGCCGGGGTTGAACCTCGGCCGGCCGCGTGATAAGGCGATGTGGTATCAGGTTGCTTGTCTTTCCCGCGCCGCGCCTAGGCGGCTACTGCGTCCGCTTCGAGGCCGGCGATGGTCTCTTCGATGATGGCGGCGACCTCGTCGGCGGAATCGATCGTCATGATCCGGGCGCGGAGCTGGGCGCCCCCGTGGATGCCTTTGAGGTAGAGCGCGACGTGCTTGCGCATCTGCGGAACCGCGCGCGCTTCGCCCAGCTCGGCGACCATCGTGCGCAGGTGCACGATCGCGTAGCGCAACCGGTCGGCGGGACTCGGCGAGGGCCGGGCCTCCCGGCCTTCCATCAGGTCGGCGATCTGCGAGATCAGCCACGGGTTGCCCAGGGTCGCGCGGCCGAGCATGATCGCATCGACGCCGCTGTCGCGCATGCGCTGCATCGCCGTGTGCGAGTCGGCCAGATCGCCGTTGCCGATGACCGGGATATCGATCGCGCGTTTGAGCGCCGCGATGTGGTCCCAGTCCGCGCTGCCTTTGTAGAACTGCCGCGCCGTGCGCGCGTGCAGGGTGACGGCCTGCACGCCGACGCTCTGCGCGCGTTTCGCGACGTCGACGTAGACCAGATCGCTCTCGGTCCAGCCCAGGCGCATCTTCATCGTGACCGGGCAGTCGACCGCATCGACGACCGCACGCATGATCTCCTCACAGCGCTGCGGATCGCGCAGACAGGCCGAGCCGCCATTCGTCTTCACGACCTTGGGCGCCGGACAGCCGAAGTTGATGTCGACGATGTCGGCTCCGCATTCGCGCACGAGTTTGGCGGCATCCGCCATCGTCTGCGGGTCGTCGCCCCACAGCTGGGTCGAGACCGGGCTCTCGAGGCCGTGCCGGTCGATCATCTCCATCGTGCGCTTGCTTCCGAACTTGAGCGCGTTGGACGACACGAACTCGGTGACGGTCAGGCCCAGGCCGAACGGCTTGTAGAGGCCGCGCATGGTACGGTTGGTCACCCCCGACATCGGCGCGAGCACCAATGGGGGCCAGATGGAGATGCTGCCGATCTTCAGCGGGTCGACGGTACGAGCCATGGCGCCGCCTAGTATACCACGGCCCACGAAAAAGGACGGGAGCGATCCACCCGCTCCCGTCCCGGCAAAACCCCGAAGATGTTCGGCGTCGACCTAGTTGTACTGGACGCCGTTGACCACCACCCAGCCGCGGGTCGGCCACGAACCGGTGTCGTCTTCGGTCCAGTCGATGCCCTGGCTGCTGGCGCTGTCGTAGTAGTAGCGGCCCTGGACGGTCGAGTAGTCGCCGACCGCGACCCACGGCCAGGTGGCCGGCGGCGGGAGCGAGCCTCCGGCCATCGCATCGAGGTTGCAGACGATCTCGATCTGATATCCGGACGGGAGCTGCACGTAGTAGTAACCGTGGTTACCGCTCGCCGTCTTCTTCTTCGGCAAGACTTGCGTCACGGCGCCGCAGACGTTCTCTTCCTGATCGCCGTGGAGCGTGCCGGCGGCGAACGCGGACTGATCGGCCGTGAACTTGGCGTTGTTGCATAAGAACGCGGGCGTCGGCGTCGGTACGGGCGTCGCGGTCGGGGCCGGCGTCGAGGTCGGGACCGGCGTCGAGGTCGGAACGCCGGTCGGCGTCGGCGTCGGCGCCGGCGTGGAGGTTCCGCCCGAAGCCCACGCGACGTTGTCGACGTATTGGTAGACGTAGTCGCTTCCGTAGCCGTTGCCCTTGACGCCGAAGTACAGCCAGAGCGTCTGTCCGGCGTACGCGCTCACGTCGTAGCTGCGTTTCACCCAACCGCCGGTGGTCGTCGCCTCTTTGAAGAGCTGCTTCACGACGGAGGTCGGGTTGTTGGTGCTGAGCAGATCGGCTTCTTGATCCGCATAGGTGATCGTGTCGTTGGTACCTTCGTAGACCCAGAACGTGATCACGCCGCCGGCCGGGACGACCAGCTGCTGGCAGACGCCCTCGGTGCCGTTGACCTCGGGCTTCACGGTCCGGCCGTTGAGGTCGGAGACGGAGCCGGCTTCGTGCTGCGCGCTCGAGATCAGCGCGCTCTTCACACTGCCGCATTGCTGCCAGTAGGTGAACCCGCCGCTCTCAAAGCTGTGATCCTGGATGGTCGAGGTGACCGCCGCTCTGACGCCGGGTTCGCCCGCGGGCGCTTGGGGCGAGCCGGCGGCGGGCACGATGCCCGTTCCCGGCGACGAGGTCGAGCCGCCGCCACAGGCGGCCAGTGCGAGTGCGGCGACAAATCCGCCGGCGAGCCATCGTTTCTTCAGCAATGCTGCTCCTTCGCGATACCGAGTGAAAAGTGCAATAGCCCAACCCTACACGAGAACGGTTAAGATTTCGATAAGGGCAGTTTACACTTAAGCGCGATCCATCACGGGATGCGGCGCGATTAGAGCGAGGCGTGGAAGAGGCGCAGGCCCTCGAGACTCAGGTGCGGATCGACCCGGTCGATCACCGCGCAATTGCGCGCGACGACCTCGGACAGACCGCCGGTCGCGACCACCTTGGCATCGCAGCCCATCTCCGCGCGGAAGCGCTTCACCAGCGCTTCGGTCTGGCCGGCGAAGCCGTAGACGATGCCGGCCTGCAGCGCTTCGATCGTGGTGCGGCCGAGCGCGCGTCCCGGATCCTCGAGCGCGATCTGGGGGAGCTTGGCGGTGCGGCCGATCAGCGCGTCGATCGAGACGTTGATGCCCGGCGCGATCGCGACGCCGGCGTACGCCCCTTCCGGCGAGATCGCGGTGAACGCGGTGGCGGTGCCGTAGCTGACCACGATCAGCGGCGCGCCGTAGCGTTCTCGACCGCCGATCGCCGCCGCCACCAGATCCGCCCCGACCTCCGACGGGCGATCGGTCAACACCGGCATCAGCGTCTGCTTGTGGGCCTTGAGGAAGACCGGCGCGACGCCTAGGAA
>JANWKW010000057.1 GCA_025451135.1 Vulcanimicrobiia bacterium
AGCAGGTCGTGTTTTCGCGATTTAGTCCCGCCGCGCGCCGCGTGCTCCGCGCCGCAGAGCAAGAGTGCCGGAACCACAACCACTACTACGTCGGCGCCGAGCACCTGCTCGAAGCCCTGCTGGCGGAGCACGATCGGGCAATTCTCGCCGCCCTGGACACCCAGTCGATCGATTCGCGCGAGGTCCACGCCGAGGTCCGCCGCTCGCTCGGCACCGGCGAGGACCGGGTCTGGGAAGGCATTCTGCTGACGCCGCGGGTCCGCAAGATCGTGGCCGTCGCCGAAGCCGGGGCCGGCGATCGCGAGATCGAGCCGCTGGACCTGTTCGAAGCCCTGCGGGCCGAAGGCGGCAGCCTGGCCGCCGAGATCCTCCGCCGCGCCGCCGCGCCGCGCAACCCCGCCGCCGCCACGGAGTAAGCAGACCGCATGGAGCATTTACAGCAGCTCGTCCTGGGCCTGATCGATCACTACGGCTTGCCCGGCCTGTTCGTCGGGATGACCCTCGGCAACATCGGCGCCCCCGTGGGCGCCGAAATCGTGATGCCGGCAGCCGGCGCGCTGGTCGCGACCGGCCACCTGCCCAACGTCTGGTTCACGATCGCGGCCGCAGTGCTCGGCGAGCTCGCCGGCCAAAGCATCGGCTATGCGGTCGGCCGCTTCGGGGGGCGCCCGCTGGTCGAACGGTACGGCAAGTACGTCCGGTTCGATCACGCCCACCTGGACAAGGTCGATGCGTTCTTCGACAAGTACGGCACGTTCGCGATCTTCATCTGCCGCTTCGTCCCGGTCATCCGCGGCATCGTGGGCATACCCGCCGGCATCGTGCGCATGCATCTGGTGCCGTTCTATCTGTGGACGCTGGCCGGGTCGCTGGTGTTCTGCGGGGGATTGATCTGGCTCGGCATGACGCTCGGCGATCACCTCGACCAGATCACGCCCTGGATCCACCAGTTCGGCCTGGGCATCCTCGGCATCGTCGTGCTGGCCGCGATCGCCTACGGCATCTACTTCTGGCTGAAGAACAGCAAGAAGGCCTCGACTTAAGATCATGAACGCGGTGCTGCAGCAGCGGCTCACGCAGATACCCGACGCGCCGGGCGTCTACCAGATGCTCGATGCGGACGGCGCGATACTCTACATCGGCAAGGCGATCTCGCTGCGCAATCGGGTGCGCTCGTACTTCCAGGAGAGCGCCGCGCTCGACGTCTTCAAGCGCGCGATGGTCGAGCGGGTGGCCGACGTCGCGACGATCGTCGTCTCGAACGAGATCGAGGCGCTGATCCTCGAAGCCAACCTGATCAAGCGCCATCAGCCGCCGTTCAACGTGCGCCTGCGCGACGACAAGCGCTATCCGTATCTCAAGGTGACCAACGAGCCGTTCCCGCGGGTGGTCTTCACGCGCGTGGTCAAGAACGACGGCGCGCGCTACTTCGGACCGTACACCGACGCCCACGGCCTGCGCGAGCTGATCGACCTGGTGCGCCTGGTCTTCCCGCTGCGCACCTGCCGGGAGCCGATCGACGGGAAGCGCCACCGCCCGTGTCTGCAGTACCACATCAAGCGTTGCCTGGCGCCGTGCGTCGGCTATCAGAGCGAGGCCGACTACGACGCGATGATCGAGGAAGTCGTGCTGTTCCTCGAAGGCAAGCAGGAAGCGCTGCTCGGCCGGCTGGCCGAGCAGATGCAGGCCGCGGCCGAGGCGTTCGCGTTCGAGACGGCCGCTCGGATGCGCGACCGGATCGTGGCGGTGCGGCGCGTCACGGAGAGGCAGAAGGTCGTGTGGCGGTCGCGCCTGGACATGGATCTGATCGCCTGCGCGCGCGCCCAAGGCCAGGCCTGCATGCAAGTCTTCATGGTGCGCGGCGGCAAGCTGATCGGACAGGAGCACTTCATGCTCGACGGCGTGCGCGAGCAATCCGACGCCGACCTGTTCGACGAGTTCCTGACGCAGTTCTATACGGCCCGCACGGCGAGCGCCCCCGAATCGCCCGGCATCTCGGCCTACGCCAAGGCCCGGACCGCGCGCGACATCCAGTCGCCGGTGCCGGAGAAGCGGGTGCGCGTCGAACAGGCGGCCGTGCCGAAGGAGATCCTGGTCCAGGCCGAGCCGACCGAACGCACCGTCATCGAGGCGTGGCTCTCGACCCTCAAAGGCCAACGCGTCCGCGCCCTCGTGCCGCAGCGCGGCGCGCGTGCCGAGTACCTGCGTCTGGTGCAGAAGAACGCGCAGCAGAACCTCAAGGCCTATCTCGCGCATCAGGAGGTCCAGGAGAGCGCGCAGGCGCGATCGCTCACCGAACTGGCCGACGCGCTGGAGCTGCCGGAGATCCCGCACCGCATCGAGTGCTACGACATCTCGAACATCCAGGGGACCAATCCGGTCAGCTCGATGGTCGTGTTCGTCGAAGGCCGCGCGAAGAAGAGCGATTACCGCAAGTTCAAGATCCAGTACGACAAGGGGCCGAACGACTTCGCGATGATGCAGGAGACGTTGCGCCGGCGCCTGCGCTACCTGCGCAAAGAGACCGACGACGACGCGACCAAGACCGAACGCGAACTCGCCAAGAAAGAGAAGTTCGACAAGCGTCCGGGGCTGCTGCTGATCGACGGCGGCAAAGGCCAGCTCCACGCCGTCATGGCGGTCCTCGAGGAGATGGATATGACCGGGCTTCCGGTCGCGGGCCTGGCCAAGGAGCACGAGTGGCTCTACCTGCCCGGGCAGACCGAACCGATCGTCCTGCCGCCCAACTCGGCCGGGCTCCATCTGGTGATGCGGATCCGCGACGAGGCCCACCGGTTCGCGGTCACCTACCACCGGCAACGGCGGGCCAAGGCGATGACGCAGTCCGCCCTCGACGCCTTCGCAGGGATAGGTCCGGTTCGCAAGAAGCGACTTTTGACGACCTTCGGGTCGACGGCGGGGATCAAGCGGGCCAGTCTCGCTGAGATCGCCGCCGTTAAGGGCATGACGTCAGCGTTGGCGTCGCGTCTCAAAGCTGCGCTAGGAGAGTGACATGCAATTTCTGATAGGCTTCATCGTGAACGCGATCGTGTTGTGGTTGGTCATCTGCTTCGTCCCGGGATTTCACAACGACGCCGGGGGCTCGGGCTTCGGCGCATACTCGACGTGGACCGTCATCCTGCTCGCGATCATCTTCGGTCTCGTCAACGCCCTGATCGGGCCCATCCTGCGGCTGATCAGCGCTCCGCTGACGTGGCTGACGCATGGGCTGTTCTCGGTCATCGTGAACTGGGCGCTTCTGGCCCTGGCCGTCTACTTCACGCCGAACCTCAAGGGCAACTGGCTCGCGACTCTGATCGGAGCGGTCGTCCTGATGCTGATCGGCACGCTCATCACGATGATGACCAAGCCGGATACCACCACGGTCGCCTCCTAGGCCCTGCGGCGCTCCGGTTCGGGCGGCCCGGTCGATGCATCCATCGGCCGGGCCGCCGTTCGTCATGGGGCGGTAGCGGGTGCGGGAACCGATGCGTCGTCGGTGACCTCGGTGACCGGACTCACGTCGAAGAAGAAGCGGAAATCGATGCCGGTCCTCCGTTTCGCAAATGCCTCGAGCTGGACGACCTGGTTCGGCGTGATCGGTTGCGATGCGCGCACCAGCAAGTGGACCTCCGGTGGCGAGGTCAGCCAGTTGAAATCCGTGCGCACCAGATCGACCCGCTGAAACGTGACGGTGCCGCCGACCAGCGCGGCGCGCAGGGCCGCTTCGACGCGCGATTGGCGCAGCAGGGTGCTCGTGCCGGCCGCCAGGGGGACGACGATCGCCGCCATCGCCAGCGCCGTCCAGAACACGGCCGCGGCGGCCCGGTGGGTTCGCGCGTAACCGGCGATGACGTAGACCGTCATCGAGGCCGCCATGATGCCGAGAAGATTGGTCAGGTAGAGCAGCGCGGCGCCGCGCGCCAGGTCGAACGAACCGGTCGCCAGCGCGATCCCGACCACGCACAGCGGCGGCATCAGGGCCACCGCGATCGCCGTTCCCGCGACGGTGCCGGCGATACTGGGACGGATGCGCGCAAAAGCGGCGACGGAGCCGGCGGCGAGCGCAACCCCCAGATCGAGCAGGTTCGGCTGGGAACGCGCGACGATCTCGCTGCCGAAGGTCTGGAAGGCGGTCGCTCGCGTCAGCAATGCGGAGAAGAGCACCGCCACCACGGTGCCGACCACGATCGTGGAGAAACCGCCGCGCAGCAACCGCGCGTCGCCTTCGAGCGCGCCGAAAGCCAACGGACCGATCGGTTGGATCAAGGGTGCCACGATCATCGCGCCGATGATGACGGCGACGTTGTTCTCCAGCAATCCGAACGTCGCGATGGCGCACGATGCAAGTATCAGCGCGACGAAGTTGAACGTCGGGAAAGCGTCCCCGTGGAGCGAAACGTGCAACGCATCGCGATCGAACGTGGTGGGAGACGCGAACCACGCCTTCATTCGTACCATCGGGGTAGCCGTTGAATCACATGCTCGTCGATAACCTGCAGCCCTTCCCTCCCTCGTTCGTCTGGGGGGCCGGTACGTCGGCCTACCAGATCGAGGGCTCGGCCGATATCGACGGCCGCGGACCTTCCATCTGGGACCGCTTCTGCCGGACCCCGGGCAACGTCGCGGGCGGCGGCACCGGCGATGTGGCCTGCGACCACTACCGGCGCTATCGCGACGACGTCGCGATGATGGCGGGGTTGGGGCTCGACGCGTACCGCTTCTCGATCTCGTGGTCGCGCGTGATACCCGATGGGACCGGCGCGGTCAATCGGCCGGGTCTGGACTTCTACCGGCGCCTGGTCGCGGAGCTGCGCGATGCCGGCATCCGGCCGTTCGCAACGCTGTATCATTGGGATCTGCCCGACGCGCTGCAATCGCGCTGGGGCGGCTGGATCGGTCGCGACACGGCCAAGGCTTTCGCCGAGTATGCCGACGTCGTCTCCCGGGCGCTCGGCGACGAGGTCGCCGCTTGGACGACGCACAACGAGCCGTGGGTCTCGTCGTGGTTGGGCTACGGATGGGGCAGCCATCCGCCCGGATATCGCGACCTCGACCTCGGAATGCAAGCCTCCCATCATCTGCTGCTGGCTCACGGCCTGGCGATCCCCGCCCTTCGCTCCAACGCGCCCCGCGCAGAGGTGGGCATCACGCTGAATTTCAGTCCGATCGTCCCGGCCTCGACCGACGCGCGTGATATCGAGGCGGCCCGCTCGGCCGACGTCAACATCAACCGGTCGTTCATCGGCCCGCTCTTCGGCATCGGCTACGACGAGCTCGCGATCGGGCCCGTGAGCCACGCGCTGCTGCGATCCGCCGAAGACGACATGCGGGTGATCCAGGAGCCGATCGATTTCCTGGGCGCGAACTACTACACGCGCTTCTTGTTGCGCGACGCTTCGCATCCGGTCAACCCGTTCGGCGAATACGTGGAGGTGCCCGGCGCCGAGCGCACCGCGATGGGCTGGGAGGTCTATCCCGACGGACTCCTCGACACCCTGCGTGCCGTGAATGCGGTCCGTTCGGATATCAAGATCTACGTCACCGAGAACGGTGCCGCGTATCCGGACGTGGTGAGCGACGACGGAAAGGTGCACGATCCGGACCGGACCGCCTACCTGGAGGCGCACCTCGCGCAGGTCGCGCGCGCGATCGGGGAAGGCATTCCGGTGGCGGGCTACTTCGTCTGGTCGCTGCTCGACAATTTCGAGTGGACGGAAGGCTACCGGCCGCGCTTCGGAATCGTCTACGTCGACTTCGAAACGCAGCGACGCATCGTCAAGGACAGCGCGGAATGGTACGCGCGCACGATCGCGGCTCACCGGGCCCTAGCGCCACGCCGTCCCATCCCACCACCCGAAATGCCGTAGTCCGTCGAGTATGCCCCACGCGCAGTCGGAGGGGGCGACGAACGTCTGCGGCAGATCCGGCGCCTCTGCGAGCAACTCGGCCTCGGAGCCGCTCACCACGACGCTTGGGCAGGCGAGCCGCAGCATGGCGGTATCGTTGGCGCTATTTCCGCACGTCATCACGCGTTCGAGAGGGATGCCGAGGGAATCCGCCAGCCATGCGACGGCGCTGCCCTTGTCGATGCCGGCGGGCAAGACGTCGAGGAGTTCGCCGTGACTGTGCGTGATCGTCGCCTCGACGCCGATCTGCGCGAGGCGCGCGCGCACCTCGTCTACGGCGCTCGGCGGGGCGACGTAGGAGAGTTTGTACGGAGACTCGACGGCCACGGCTTGCGGGACGAGCGAGCCGACGGATCGCAGGGCGAGCCGGATACGCGCATCGTCCCAAGGCGCCGAGAGCCGCGGCCACGTGGCCATCGGGAACCAGTGCCCGCCGACGCGGCGATAGATCTCGCTTCCGACGCCGGAGATGAGATAGGAGCCTTGATCGATGTCGTACTCCGCGATCGCGCTCGTGGCCGAGTACGACTGACGGCCCGTCGCATAGGCCAGCACGGGCGCACCCGGCAGGCGCAACTGCCGCAACAGCTTCGCGGCTGCCTCGGCCTCGCCGGCGAAGGTGCCGTCGATGTCGCAGACGAGCAGCCTATCCACGGGCGAGAGTGTCCGATGCGACGCCTGCGACCCTCCGCGCGACGTCGATCCAGGCGAGCACCCCTTCGCCGCGCATTTCGAGGGCGCGCCTGCGCCGGTCGGCGAGTTCGCCGGGCGCGAAGGCCCGTTCCAAAGCGTCCGCCCACGCGATCGGGTCTCTGGCCGGCACGCGGTCGCCGCCGGTCTCCGGCCCGACCAGCGAGCGCAGGCCGCCGACATCGCTCGCGATGACGGGCACGCCGGTCGCGCGTGCCTCCAGCGCGACCATGCCGAAAGCTTCGTAGTGGCTCGGAACCGCGACGACGTCGGCGGCACGAAATGCGCCGGCGATCGCGGCGTTCGGTATCGGTCCGACGAACCGGACGGCCGCGGCGATGCCCAGGCGTTCGGCGAGCAGACCGAGTTCGGGGATGCGCGAGCCCTGCGCCGCTCCGCCGACGACGAAGAGGCGCGCGGTCGAGCCGCGTTCGCGCGCTATCGCGAGCGCTCGAAGGAGGTCGTCGATGCCCTTCTCCGGGGTGAGGCGACCGATGTAGCCGACCCAGATCGCGTCGGGATCCAAGCCGAGTTCGACGCGCTCGCGAACGCGGTCGCCGGGAAAGAAGCGCGCCGTATCGACGCCTGCCGGCACGACGTGGGCGTCGACCTTAGCCACGCCGTACGCGGTCCTGTGCAGCTCGACGTGCGCATCGGAGAGCGTGACGATCGGCACGTCGCGCAGCAGCGCGCGCTCGATCTCGATACGCCGCAGGGTGACCGGGTCGCGGGCGACTCGCTCCACTCCGTGCGAATGCGGCGTGTGCACGTGCGGCAGTCCGAACTCGGCGGAGATCTCCATCCCGATCGCGCCGGAGAGCCAGTAGTGGCTCGAGACGAAATCGTAGCGCGTCGCTCGGCATAGCCCGCGCACCGCTTCGACCGCAGGCCGGAGATGCGCCGCGATCTCGTCGTTCGCAAGCGGCGCCGCCGGTCCCGCGTCCACGCGGACGACCCGAAAACCGCGATAGTACTGGGCCGCCGGTTCGGAGGCCGCCTGGCGACGGGTCACGACATCGACCGTCCATCCATCGGCCGCGAGGGCGGCGGCTACCTCGCGTACGTAGATGGTGACGCCGCCGTTCTCCGGAGCGCCCACCGTGGTGGTCGGATCGGCATGGAGCGAGAGCAAGAGCGCGGCGCGCCCACGCGGAACGCCACGCCTCTGAGGCGAATAGTCGAGTAGCAAACGGTCGTCCTTACGCATGGCGCACAGTCGAAGCGAGCCCGTTCAGTCCTACCCAATATACGCCGGTTTTTCACATTGCATGAAGAAACGGTGAGAGTTTCCGGGTCCGCTGTTGACGTAGGTCATGATTACAGGTCCGTTCGGGCGACGTACGCTCGCAGGACGTCGCGGCGGGTCACGATGCCTTGCAGGGCACCGGTCGCGCGGTCGACGACGGCGAGCAGTTCGACATCCGGATCGGCCATGGCGGTCGCCGCGCCTTCGAGCGTATCGTCGGAATGGAGAACCGAGCGCGGTGCGCGCACGATCGAGGCGATCGTCGCGTGCGGCTCGGACCGCATCTTGGCGGCCACGTCCGCGGCGGTGACGACGCCGACGAACGTATCGCTACGGACGACCGGGATGACGAACTCGGCGCTTCCTTCGAGTCGGGCGGCGATGGCGTCGATCCGATCGTCGAGAGCGGCCACCACCGTCGGCGCGCGTTCGACGCCGGCGACCAGAACGCGGGAGAATGGGCGAGGCCGGCGCGCGCGCGCCCAATCGATGCCGCGGCGCACGAGCTTGAGTTCGTAGACGGTGTAGCCGAGCAGGCGGCGGCCGAGGATGGTGGCGATCACCGTGCAGACCATCAGCGGGAGGATGATCGTATAATCGTCGGACATCTCGAAGACGATCATGATCGCGGTGATCGGCGCTTCCGAAGCGGCGGCGAAGACCGCCGCCATGCCGACCAGACCGTAGGCCGCGGCCGATGCGGTCCAGCTCGGGAACATCGCATGGACGGCGGCCCCGAACGAGTTCCCGACCATCGCACCGGTGAAGAGCGAAGGGGCGAAGACGCCGCCGCTGCCGCCGCCGCCCAGCGTCAGCGAGGTCGCGAGCGGCTTGAGGATCGCGAGTGCGAACGAGTGCCAGCCGGGCACGTGGGATGCGAGGATCGCGTCCATGGAGCTGTAGCCGACGCCGAAGACCTGCGGGAACCAGATGCCGATCACGCCGACCGCGCCGAAACCGAGCGCGGCTTTGACGAGCGGGTCGATCTTCGACGCATCGAAGCGATCCTCGAAGAAGTACAGCAGCTTCACGAAACCTGCGGCCCAGACGGCCGCGATCACGCCGAGCACGGCGTAGAGACCGAGTTCGGCCGGCGAGACCAGGTAGAACGGAGCGGCCGAGAACGACGCGTGATTCCCGAAGTTCGCACGGCCGATGACCGCTGCGACGACGCTTGCGACGACGATGGTCGCGAACGAGCGAGGCGCGAAATCGCCGAGGATGACTTCGCTTGCGAAGAAGACGCCGCCGATCGGCGCGTTGAAGGTCGCCGAGATCCCGGCTGCAGCGCCGCATGCCACGAGGGTCCGGACGATCGGCGTCGGTGCGCGGAAGAGTTGTCCGAGGAGCGAGCCGATAGCTGCGCCGATCTGCACGATCGGGCCTTCGCGTCCGACGCTGCCGCCGAAACCGATACAGGTCGCCGACGCCAGGCTCTTGACCGCGATGACGCGCGGATGCATGATGCCGCCCTGGAGGGCGACCGAGGCCATCACCTCGGGGACCCCGTGCCCCTTGGCTTCCTTGGCGAAGCGATTGACGATAAAGGCGGTCGTGACGCCGCCGAGGATCAGGACCGGGACGACCGCGGCCGGCCCGAGGAACCCGAGCAGCGGTCTCAGATAGTCGAACGCCAGGTACTGCTCCCCGGAGATCAGCCAACGGAACGCGACCGCGCCGTATCCTCCGCCCAGGCCGACCAACGCCGAGGCGACGAGCAGAAACGTGCTTTGATTGAGCGAGAAGCGGCCGACTTCCAGCCGGTAGCCGCGAGGCGTCTCGATATAGCGTACGGTGGGCGGGCTCCACGGCATGGTAGCGGCTTTCGCGGCGATACCCGGCGTCTGCCTGGCAAGCGGGCGCATCCGTATGCTTGCCGCACGTGTTATAGTGGTCGGGATGCCGGCGACGGCATCCGATGGTCACGGGGCTGAAATAGGTTCGACAAGGAGATCCGTGGCCGGTGTCAGCAGGCGGAGTTGCGAGCCCTCCTAAAACGATCGCAATCGCATAACTGCGAACAACGAATACGCCCTCGCTGCCTAAACTAGGTTAGCGACGGAACCCAGGGGGTGGGCCCGAGCCACTCTGGTGTTTCCGCCAACAAGTCGGGCTGGCGCGCGTTCCCGATCCGAGACGCGCGCGAGACAATGGATCTGCGGCGACCGGTAAGCCCCGCTTCGAGGCGTACGGTCGATCAAGTCAAAATCGAAGCTGAGCCTGGAGAACGCACCGGTTAGGCTTTTTGGACTCGGGGGGCAGCACCCCGACAGCTCCACCAAGTACGGCGCCCCGCCTCGAAAGAGACGGGGCGTTTTGATTTCACGCAAGGCCCCAGCGCCTTGGCAACTTCCCGATGGTACATGCGGCGGCCAATCCGAAAATCGCCGGCAACAGAACCATAGCGATCCACCATGCTGCCCAGTCGCTGTCCTCGGAGAGAATCCGTAACAGAAGCCAGACTGCGAAACCGATCGCCGTCGCCGGAACGAGGACGAGAAGCGATCGCCACGGGCGCGTCCTCGCCGGCGTCACGGTGAGCAAGGCGATTCCGGGTAACGTACCGATGACCACCGCCCATAATGGGATATAGATCACCGAGAAGGTCAGCCCGGCCAGGAAGTCCCCGCATGTGGACCCGTCTGCGCCGCACGTTGCGGCCCAACGCACCCAGAGGATCACTCCCACAAGAAGACCGACCATAAATGCGCCAGAAACCGCCGCGACCACACGAGCAATGATCCAAGCGAAATGTGCCACATCGGCATCTTCCTGCGCCGCTCTCGGGCCCCTCTAGCGCGTGTGCTTGTTCACGGTCGCGTACGCGATTCGCTTGGCTTCGCCAGGGGACTTGCCGGCGTGCTCTTCCGATTCGGCGATGTGGGCGGCTTGGCGCTTCTCTTTCGCGGTGTAGCGGTGCGCGTCGGGGTGGAGTTTGTTGACGGTCGCGTAGGCGATGCCCTCGGCTTCGTCCGCCGGATGACCCGCTCGCTCTTCGCTCTTCTTGATGTGCTCGACTTGCCGATGCTCTTCGGCGGTATAGCGGTGTTTTTGCGGCACGACGTCCCCTCCGTTCAGAGGATGTCGTACCCACGCCGGCGCCACGACGACACCGGCAGGACGGTTCTGGTCATCGACGGGCGTGTATTTTGCGCCCAGCCTCAGGCGTCCGTGCGGTCTGCTCGCCGGAGGACGACGTGCGTAGCGTTCTCCGACGGCACGAATTCCACACATCCGTATCCCAGAGCCCGCGTGTCGATCCCCTCGAAGAGCGGCTCGCCCCGGCCCAGCAGGACGGGCGCGATCGCGAGGTGGAGTTCGTCGATGAGGCCCTCGCGGAGATACTGCCGGATGGTGGCCGCCCCGCCGCCGATCCGCACGTCCTTTCCGGCAGCGGCGTCGCGCGCCCGGTCGAGCGCCTCGCGAATGCCGCCGGTCACGAAGTGGAAGGTCGTGCCGCCGGCCATCTCGATGGGAGCGCGCGCGAAATGGGTCAGGACGAAGACCGGCGTGTGATACGGCGGCTCGTCTCCCCACCAGCCTTTCCAATCCGGGTTCGGCCAGTCTCCGCGATCGGGTGAGAACATGTTCCGCCCGAGGATCCACGCCCCGACGTTCGCGAAGCCGCGGGCGGCGAAATCGTCGTCGATCCCGGTCGTACCGCCGTCCTTGCCGAAAATGGTCCGCTGGAAGGTGCGCGTCGCGACGAGCCACGGGTGCAGCTCCGAGCCGCCGGCGCCGAGCGGATCGTCGAGGCTCTGACCCGGGCCTGCGCCATAGCCGTCGAGCGAGATGGAAAAGCCGTTCACGCGAAGTCGTGTCATCGCGCATCCTTTCGACGCCGGACGCTGCTCACCGTCGAAATCGATGCTGCCCCGGTCATCATCAGCCAGAGCGGCAGCAGGTCCACCGTGACGTGCTCGAAGACGCCGATCGCGTGTGCGCTGACGCTCCGCACGGTGAAGAGCACGCCCGCAAGCGCCCCGACCGCGCCGAACGCGACCGCGGCCGCACCGAGCGGCCGCAACTTCGAGCTTGCATGCAAGAGCGCCGGCCCGAGCGCGAGCATCCCGAGATTGCCCGAGACGAAGAGCAGCGCGGCGCCGACGTCGTGCAGCACGCGGTCGCTATCCTCGGGGACGAGCCCGACCAGGATCACGCCCAGGCCGTTCGCCACGATCAGCGCGATGCCGACGTCGCGCAGGCGGCCGGGCGGGAAGGCCGCCCGGATCAGGAGCGCGCCGCCGCCGATGAGGACGCCTTGGACGAGCATCGAGCCGTCGACGAGGCCGTGGAACGGCGAGCGGCCGGCACCCAGATCGCTGATGCGGTCGGTGAAGAAATCGTAGCCCCGCCAGTGGATGCCGGCGAACGTCTCGACCAGGAAGAACTGCAGGGTCGCGATCCACGCGACCGCGCCCAACCGTATGCGTGAAGTCACAGAAAACGCCCCTTATGCTCGAGACGCGAAAACACTCTCAGATGAAGTCGCGCTTGCGCGATTGGGCCCAGTAGGTC
>JANWKW010000058.1 GCA_025451135.1 Vulcanimicrobiia bacterium
CGGAGGCTACATGAAGAACAGCGCTTTATCCCGCGTCGCTTTTGGTCTATCCATCGTGCTTCTCTCCGCGTGCTCCGGCGGAGGCTCGGCATTGACGCCGGGCGCGGCCGACAGCCATGGCGGGGGCCTAAAACATCCGACCGAGACGCTCGGCGGCCTGCCCCTGCTCCCGATCGACATCAATCTCGGGGACGCGGCTCCGCGCTTGGGCTCGCTCCTCCCGACGGAGATCGATCTCGGCATCAGCGAGGTCGACGTCGTCTCAGATGGGACCGTCCAACCCCTCGTGAAGTACGCACGGCCGCACATGATCAACGTGCTCGCGGCTCAGGACCATCCCCGCTCGATCGGCATCGGAGCGGTCTGGTCGAATCAATATCAACAGGTCCGGTTCGTCGTCAACGTCGCATCGAGCAAGGTCGTGGCCGGCGGCGCCGATTATCCGATCTCGTTCCCGACGGCGGAGATCGCGCCGGGTTCGGTCCTCGCGAACGGCTCGACCACGACCGAGGCCCTCTCGCCCGGTTCGATCGCGATGTCCGTCAGCGGCGCGTTCGTCGATGGGACGGATCCCGCGAGCAGCATCGAGGCGGACTTCAACGCCTTCGAGTCCCTGGCGCTCAACGGCGCAGGCGACGTCGAGGCCCGGCCGACGCTCTTCGCCGTGCCTTCCGATAAGGCCGGGAAGCTGGCCGGAACGGTCGTCAACGGCAGCGGCGCCGGCGTGAGCGGCGCGACGCTGGTCGCGTTCGACGCGAACGGTCAAGTCGCGAACACCGACAACACGGATGCGACCGGTGCGTTCAAGATGCATACGCTCACCGCAGGCACGTATCACCTGATGCTCTACAATAGCTACCGGACATCCGCCGGGCAGTCGATCGCCTCCGCCAACGCATCAGACGCGGCTCCGGCCATCGTCGATGCCGGCTACGTGACGGTCGCGGCCGGACAGACCACCGACGTACCTGCGGTCAACGACTAACCGACGACCGGAGCATGGGCACTGATAACGACCTCGAGCGGGCGCGCGAGTACGTTCTAGCGGGGCATTACGGTCTGGCCGTCGATCTTCTGATCGATTGCGAGGACTGGCCGGCTCCGCTCAACGAACGGGCGCTGCTCCTCAGGGCAGAGATCGCGTTACGACGCGATCCGGTCTCCGCATTGGAGCTGCTGGCGCGGGTCAACGATCTGTTCGTCAGCCCCGAAGGCCGCTTCGGCTACTTCGTGGCTTCGGGCAAAGCGTACGCGCACAGCCGCAATCCGGGCGCGGCGGCGGACATGTTCGCGGCGGCGGCGGCGATCGTGGCCGACGGCTATCCGGCCGGCGCACACCTGCTCGCCTACCAACGGGCGCGGCTGGCCTGGCTCCAGCAGCAGTTCGACCCGGCCTCGCCGGACATGACGCTGGCGCTCGCCTCCGACGATCCGTCCTTGCGGTTCGAAGCGCTCGCCGTGCGTGCCTGGATGCACGCCGGGCTCGGCCACTTCGGCGCGCAGCTCTCCGATCTGGTGGCCGCCATCGCGGTCGCGAGCGAGAACCTCTACGTCTGCGACGTCCGCTCGGTCGGGCGCGTACTGCACTCGCTGTTCCGCTCGGCGCTCGAACTCGGCGACGTCAGCGCCACCGAGGCGGGCGAACGCGTGTACGCGCGGATCCTGTGGACCGACGACACCAGCGAAGAGCACTTCCTGGTCCTCCGAGCGCTCGCGTGGAACGCGTTCCTGGGCGGCCAGTCGGCCCGCGCGCAGTGGCTCTTCCGCGATTCGAAGGAAGTCGCGCCGAGCGACGCCTGGAAGGTGATGGCTCACGTCGACCGCTCGTTCGTCGCGCGCCTGAACGGCAACGATGCGTGGGCGACCGACGAGCTCTTCGAGGCCCACGCCCTGGCGCGCACGGTGGTGTGGTCCGAGACGCGCAGCGAAGAGCGCCAAGCGCTCTCGATGCTCGCGATCCTGTTCGCGCCGGTCGATATGGCGCAGGCCCAGCACTACGTCTCCACCTACATACGGATGGGCGTCGAGAACGTCGACGCGTCGCTCGGCATCACGCAGGACCGGCGTGCCGAGGGCTACTCGCTCTACGCGATGGGGCGCGTCCAGCAGATGCTCGGGAACGCGGCCAGTGCGCGCAAGGCGCTCGACGAGGCCTACGGGATCTTCGTCGAAGCCGAGTATCATTTCCGGGCGGCGCTGGTCGCCGAGGCGATCGGGGATCTGACCCAAGACCCGTCGTGGATGGAGAAGGCCCGCCGGCACGCCGGGCATTTCCCGAAGAGCGCGCTGTTCGCATACCTCGCATCGCCGTCGGCGAAGAAGGAGGGTTCGCCCGCCGGTCTCGCTCCGCTCCACCGCAAACTCGCGGCGGCGCTGTGCGAAGGACTCGACGTTCCGCAGATCTCGCGCCGCTTCAGCCGGAGCGAGTTCACCATCCGGCGCGAGATGCAGTCGCTCTACGACGCGCTCGACGTGTCCAGCCTCGCCCAGCTCCGGGCGCGGTTCGAACAACAGCCGGCGGTATGACCGGGCTCGCCCTGATCGCCGCGATCGCGCCGGGCGTCATCGCCGCCGCGGGCGGCGCCGCCTGGCTGGTCGTCCGACGCCGCCATCACGTCGCATCGAGCGACGAGCGGCAATACAGCATCCTCGAGGCGGTCGGCGACGGGATGTTCATCGTCAGCCGCGACTGGCGATTCACCCACGTCAACGAGAAGGCCGAGGCGCTGCTGCACGCCAGCGCCGACGCGCTCGTCGGCAAGCGCGTCGCCCACGTGCTCGACGCGCTCGCCTCCGACCTGCTCCCCGAGATGCGCTCCGCGGTCGAGAACGGACTCCCGGTCGAGCGCACGCAGTATTCCAAGGCCACCGACTCGTGGCTCGAGATCCGGATCCAGCCGGCCTCGCACGGCGCGGTCGTATATCTGCGCGACGTGACCGCCCGCAAGCGCGCCGAGATGCTGCTCAGCGACAGCGAACATCGCTTGCGCTTGCTGCTGGGCCAGGTCCCGGCGCTGCTGTGGACGATCGACCTGGATATGCGCTTCACGTCGCTCGTCGGGGCGGGCCTGGTGACGCAGGGTTTCGAGGGAGAGGATCTCAGCGGCCAGCGCTTCGAGAAGATCCTGACCGGCGGCGACTCCAAGGCGACCGCGATCGCGACCATCCGGCGGGCGTTCAACGGCGAGTCGGCGCGCTTCGAGACGCGCCACTTCGAACGCTGGCTCCAGCACCACGTGGAACCGCTGCGCGACGGGAACGGCGCGATCCTGGGCGCGATCGGCGTCGCGCTCGACATCACCGAGATGAAGGAGACCGCGGAGCACTTCGCCCATCTCGCCCGGATCGACGCGCTGACCCAGCTCCCCAACCGGCTGGCGCTCGAGGAGATGCTCGACGCCGGCATGGACCGGGCGCGCCGCACGCGCCGTTCGCTCGGCATCCTGTTCGTCGACGTCGACCGGTTCAAACACGTGAACGACACGCTCGGCCACCGGACGGGCGACGTGCTGCTGCGCGAATTCGCGACGCGCCTGCGCACCACCATCGATACCCGCGGCACCGTCTTCCGGAGCGGCGGCGACGAGTTCATCGCCATCATCGAGCTGAGCGACACGCTTTCGATCCCGATGATCGCGGTCGACATCCGGGCGGCGCTCGCCCAGCCGTTCTACGTCTCGGGCCGGGAACTGCACATCACCGCCTCGATCGGCACGAGCACGTTCCCGGACGGCGCGAAATCGGCCGAGGAACTGATCACCCACGCGGATCTCGCGATGTACCGGGCCAAACAGAGCGGCCGCAACACGATCAAGAGCTACGATCCCGCCAGCGACACGGGCGCCCTCTACCGGCTGCGGCTGGAACAGGACCTGCATCGCGCCGCCGACCGCAACGAGCTGAGCCTGGTCTTCCAGCCGATCGTCTCGATGGAGGACGGCCGGGTGGTCGGCGCCGAGGCGCTGCTGCGCTGGTTCCACGCCAAGTACGGCGAGATTCTTCCCGAGCAATTCATCGCGATCGCCGAGGAGACCGGCACCATCGTCGAACTCTCGCGCTGGGTCCTGCAGCACGCATGCGAGGCGGCTGCGTCGATCCGGCACAGCGGCCACGCCGACTTCCGCGTCGCCGTCAACCTTTCGGCGCGCGACTTCTACGACGGCGGTCTGGTGGCGACCGTGCGCGACGCGCTCGCCTCGGCCGGCCTTCCGCCCGAAGCGCTCGACATCGAGATCACCGAGAGCGCCGTCATCCACGAATCCGCGCTGCAGACGCTGGAAGCGCTGCGCCATATGGGCGTGCGCATCGTGGTCGACGACTTCGGCGTGGCGTACAGCTCGCTCGGTTATCTCAAACGTCTTCCGGTCGGCGCGGTCAAGATCGACCGCGCCTTCCTGCGCGACATCACCACCGACGCCTACGATCAAGCCATCGTCGGAGCGATCGTGTCGCTCGCGCAGACGCTCGACCTCGACGTCATCGCCGAGGGCATCGAGACCGAGCAGCAGTTGACGTTCGTGCGCGGTCTGCGGATCCCGAGCGCGCAAGGATACTTGTTCAGCCGTCCGACCTCGCTCGCGAAGCTCACCGCCTTGATGGGCGATCGCCTGATCGGAGCCCCGGCCGCGCGCTAGCGACGCTCTCTAGGTCGCGTCGTGGAAGGGGATGCCGAGCGCGTAGCGCTCGCCCGCGCGGACGCGGCCGACGCCGTGGCGCATCTTGACGCGATACGTGCCGCGCGTTCCGCGAACCGGCCGGTCCGCGACCGCGAAGATCACGGCGTCGCCCTGCGCGAGCGGGATCACCTCGACGCGCGACTGCATGCGCGGCGACTGCTCGACCAGCACGAACTCTCCGCCGTCGAAATCCTCGGCGGGCGAGAGCAGTACCGTCGCCTGCAGCGGGAAGACGTGCTCGCCGTAGAGATCCTGATGGAGCCGGTTGTGATCGCCGGGGCCGTACTTGAGGATCAGCGGGGTCGGCCGGCTCTGTCCGGCGTCGCGACAGCGGTCCAGGAACGCGGCGTGGTCGTCCGGGAACCGCCGGTCGAGCCCGAGCGATACGGACCAGCGGTTCGCTATGCGGGCCAGAGGCGGATAGAGCGCGACGCGGAGGCGCGCGACCTCGGGCGGAAGCGGATAGGCGAAGTACTTGTACTCGCCGCGACCGAAGCCGTGGTTCTGCATGACGATCCGCTTGCGATACCTCGCATCGTCCGCGTAGCCGTCGACGAGATCCCGCGCGCGCGCGGAACCGAGCAAGCCCGGCACGATGGCCGCGCCGCGTTCGTCGAGTTCCCGGGCGATTCGCTCCCATTCCGCTTCCATACCCGCGCAGTCTAGCGCGCGGACGCGGCGCGGGCCACCCGAATCTTGCGCTCGGGCAGGGCTCGGGGCGCGCTCGGTAAACTTCGCTCGGACGACCCGCTCGTCTTGATAGGGAGACCACTCGTGAACCACGTCCGCCCGCTCGCGCTCGCCGCGGCAGCCGCCTTGGCGCTGGCCGCCTGTTCGAGCTCCACCTCCAGCACGACCACCACGACGACGTCGGGGAGCGCCGCACCGGGTGCAGGCAAGGTCATCGGCGTCTCCATCCAGGACACCGAGGCGCAGTTCTATCAGGACATGGAGAACGGCATGAAGGCCCAGGCCGCCAAGGACGGCTACACCGTCAACGTCGTCGACGCGAATCGCGACAACGCAAAGCAGCAGTCGCAAGTCGAGGATTTCATCTCGCAGAAGGTCGACGCGATCGTGCTGACGCCGTTTGACTCGCAGGCCATCGGCAGCGCGATCGCCGAGGCCAACAAGGCCGGCATCCCGGTCTTCACCGCCGATATCGCGTCGACGAGTAAGTTCGGCAAGGTGGTCGCCCACATCGCCTCGGACAACGTCCAGGGCGGGGCGCAGGCGGGCAAGCTGATGTGCGCCGCGGTCGGCAAGACCGGCACGATCGCGATCATCGACGAGCCGGAGGTGACCTCGGTCCAGGATCGCGTCAAGGGGTTCAAACAGTCGCTCGCCGCCAACTGTCCGGGCGTCACGGTGGTCGCCGACATCGACGCGGGCGGAACCCGGGATAAGGCCGACAGCTCGACCGGCGACGTGCTGCAGGCGCACAAGGATCTCAAGGGCATCTTCGGGATCAACGACGACTCCGCGCTCGGCGCGCTCGCGGCCGTCAAGGCGGCCGGCCTGACCGGCAAGGTCGCCATCGTCGGCTACGACGCGAACTCCGAGGCGCGCGCCGCGATCGGCGCCGGCCTGATGTACGGCGATGCGCTCCAGTATCCCGAAGACATCGGCGCCAAGTCGATCGACGCGATCCACACGTTCTTCACCGGCGGCAAGCCCGCGCCGGTCGTCCACGTGAACGTCGGATCGTTCACCAAGGCCGACGCGGCGAAGGCGAAGTAGCCATCGCGGACGCTCCGCTGCTCGAGATGCGCGGCATCGGGAAATCGTTTCCCGGCGTCCGCGCGCTCGACGGCGTCTCGCTGACCCTCCACGCCGGCGAAGTGCTGGCGCTCGTCGGCGAGAACGGCGCGGGCAAGTCCACCTTGATGAAGGTCCTGGCCGGCGCATATCAGGCCGACGAGGGAGAGATCCTCATCGACGGGCGACCCGTGCAGATCGCGGGCCCGCGCGCGGCCGAAGCGCTCGGCGTCGGCATGATCTACCAAGAGTTCAACCTCGTCCCGCAGTTCGACGCGGTCGACAACATCGTGCTCGGCAGCGAACCGGTCGCGCGCGGGCTGATCGACGAGAAGGCCGCGAGCGCCCGGGCGGCCGCGGCGTTCGCCGAGCTCGGCATCGCGTTCCCGCTGCACGTGCCGGCAGGCCGGCTCTCGGTCGCGCAACAGCAGCTGATCGAGATCGCCAAGGTGCTCTCGCGCAAGGCGCGGATCATCGTGATGGACGAGCCGAGCGCCGCGCTGACCGACCGCGAGATCGACCGTCTGTTCGATATCATCCGATCGCTCAAGGCGAGCGGCGCGGGCATCGTCTACATCTCCCATCGCATGGAAGAACTGCCGAAGATCGCGGACCGCGTCACCGTCCTGCGCGACGGCCGGGCGATCGAGACGCGCGCGCAGAGCGCGTTCCCGCCCGACGAGATCGTGCAGGCGATGGTCGGGCGCAAGCTCGATTCGCATTTCCCCGATCTTCCCGCGGTCGCTCCCGGCGCCGAGGTGGTGCTCGACGTGCGCGGCCTCGATCGCCGGCCGGCCGTCGACGGCGTCTCGCTCCGGGTCCGTGCCGGCGAGATCCTCGGCATCGCCGGCCTGGTCGGCGCCGGCCGCACCGAGATCATGCGCTCGATCGCCGGCGCCGACGTGCCGCAGGCGGGCGTCGTCAGCGTGGACGGGGCGGTCGTGCGCGTCCGCCGGCCGTCGGACGCGATCGAGGCCGGTATCGCCTTCATCACCGAGGACCGCAAGGCCCAGGGCTTGGTGCTCGGCATGAGCGTGCGCGAGAACGTGACGCTCGCGCACCTCGACCAGTTCCTCGACCGCGCGAGGCTCATCGACCGCCGCGCCGAGGTCGCGGCGACGCAGCGCTTCGTCGAGAGCCTCAATATCCGGACGCCTTCGACCGAACAGCTAGTCGTCAACCTGTCGGGCGGCACGCAGCAGAAGGTCGTGCTCGCGAAGTGGCTGGTCGGCCGGGCGCGGGTCTTCCTGTTCGACGAACCGACGCGCGGCATCGATATCGCCGCGAAATCCGAGATCTACGCGCTGATGATCGAACTGCTCAAGAATGGAGCCGCAATCGTGATGGTGTCGAGCGAGCTTCCCGAGGTGCTCGGGATGTCGCATCGGATCCTGGTCGTACGCGACGGCCGGATCGCCAAGGAGTTCGCGCACGCCGACGCCACACCCGAGGCCGTGATCGCGGCGGCGACGGGAGTGGCGGCGTGATCGACGCCGTCGAGAAGAAGAACGCGACCCGCAACTACTGGCTGCGGATCGCCGGCGCCGTCGCCGCGCTGATCGTGCTGGTGGTCGCCATCAACACCGCCGCGCACGGCAACTTCCTCCAGCCCGCCAACATCGTCCGGGTGCTCCAGCAGATCTCGTACAACGCGATCCTGGCGCTCGGCCAGACGTTCGTCATCATCACCGCCGGCATCGACCTGTCGGTCGGCTCGCTGGTCGCCATGTGCGGCGTCGTGATGGCGCTCTTCTCGAACTACGCGCACCTGAGCGGGATCCCGCTGGTGCTCGCGACCCTGGCGGTCGGCGTCGCGGTCGGCGCGCTCGCGGGCTGGGTCAACGCGCTCCCGGTCGTCAAGCTCAACATCCCGCCGTTCATCACCACGCTCGCGATGATGGAGGTCGCGCTCGGGCTGGCGTTCATCTTCTCCCACGGCCGTCCCATCGCGTTGAACTCGGACGCGTTCGCGGGGATCGGCATCGGCTCGTTCTTCGGGCCCGTCACCGACGCGCTGCATCTGCCGGCGATCCCGATCCCGGTGGTGTGGATGACCGTCCTGATCGTGATCTGCTCGATCCTGCTCAACAAGACGCGTTTCGGACGGTACGTGTTCGCGATCGGCGGGAACGAAGAAGCGGCGCGCCTGGCCGGCGTCGCCGTGGCGCGCGTCAAGACGTTCGTCTACGTGATCAGCGGCGCGTGCGCGGCGATCGTCGGCTTCCTCTACATGGCGCGCTACTCGTCCGGCTCGCCCCAGACCTCGACCGGCGACGAGCTGCTCGAGTCGATCGCGGCGGTCGTGGTCGGCGGCACCAGCCTGGTCGGCGGGCGCGGCAGCATCGTCGGGACGTTCTTCGGCGCGCTCCTGATCGGCGTGCTCTACAACGCGATGAACCTGCTCGGCGTCGATTCGTACCTGCAGAAGGTCGTGCTCGGCATCGTGATAGCGCTCGCGGTCGTCGGCGACGAACTGCGCAAGCGCTATCTCAGCCGCGCGTAGGCTGCCCGGACGCTAGAACGGGAAGTCGTTCTGGCTCAGGCCGACGTTGGTCTTGATGTTGTTGAAGGACTGGTCGAGCATCACCGTGCCGCCGTTGTAGAGGATGTTGCGGACCGGCAGATGCGTCGCGTTCGAGAGGTAGAGCGTGCAGCGCGTCGCGCCGTTGACGGAGGCGGGATTCGACGGCACGAGTTCGACCATCGTCGTGGGCACGCCCTCGACCTTGCCTTCCGCGCGTTCGGAGAGCGCGCCCGCGGTGGTCCGGTACATCCCGACGACGTTCTGCAGGAGGCCGTCCGGAATCGTGTAGCCGAGCATCGAGGTCGCGCGCCCGTCGTGAAGGCCGACCTTCAAATGGAAGCCCGAGAGGATGCCGCCTTGATGGCCGCTGACCTGATCGCCGCCCGCCCAGACGCCGCCCGAACCGCTGCCGTCGCCCGACACGATCAGCGTCTTGGCGAAGTGCGGCTTCATGAACGAATAGGCGTAGACGCGATCCTGGACCGAACTGCCCCGCTGCTCGTGAGAGCGCAGGCTGAACGTGTAGTCGTTGATCGAGGCGAACGCGTTCTCGAAGGCGGCGATCGCCGGCGTGGACGCGGCCCGCGCGGGTGCCGAGGCTCCGGCGGCCGCGACCAGCGCGGCGAGGGCGAGGGTGACGAGACGTCTGACGATCATAGATTCCTCCGGTCAGGTAACGTTGGGAGTCGGGTTGGCGTTCGCATCGTCGCCCGCCTGCGCGAATTCCTCGCCCAACAGGGTGCCGTGCTTCCCTTCGACGCCGATCAAGACGTCGCACTTGGCGCTCGCCGCGATGGCCTCGATCGTGCGTCCGAGGGGGGCGCCGGAGTAGCCGCCTTCGCGGAACGAGCCGATCACGATCAAGTCCGCCGTCTCGCGCTTGGCCAGCTCCAGCACGGCCTGCGTGGTGAAGCGATGATGCAGGATCTCGGTGCGCACGTCGACGCCGTGGTTCTTGGCGATCTGCTGCGCGGCCGCTAGCGTGTCGAGCGCCACCCGGTCCTCGTCCTCCATCGGCGCTTGGGTCGGGAGCGTGAACGGGACCTCGATCACGTAGACGGCCATCAGTTCGGTCTTGGAGCCGCGCGCGAGCCGCGCGGCCAGCACCATCATGTGCTCGGAGCGGATCTCCGACGAGAAGACGACGATCGTGGTGGCCATCGTGCGGCGCAGCTGCGACTCGGCCGCCTTGGCGGCGATGTCGGCCTTGGACTGCGGCGGATGGAGCATCCAGTAGAGCACCGAGACGGTTGCGGCCACGGTCGCGAACGCGCATGCGGCGCCGGCCGGGTCGATCTCGAGACCGCCGACGATCATGCCGCGCTCCGCCGGAGCAGCGGCCAGATGCGCCAGGCGCCGAGCGCGATCAGCGCCAGGCCGAGCGCGTATCCGGGGATCGCTTCGAAGCGCAGCGCGACGGTCGACGTCGCGAACCGGAACACGATGCCGGCTCCCAGCAGCACGAACAGCACGGCGTTGACCAGCTTCCAGCGCGCGTAGCCGGGCGACTGCACGAAGGCCTTCACGGCGCGCCGCCCGGGGTCCGGCCGCGGACCTTGAGCTTCTGGACGAGTTCGTCCATCAGTTCGAGTTCGCCGGCGTCGCGCAGGATCTTGACCTGATCCGCGGTCCAATCGCGGCGCACCGAGCCGAAGACCGGCAGCCCTTTCTTCCTGCGGTAGACGATGTAGATGAGGAATCCCAGGATCAGCCAGGACGGCCCGGCGATGCGTCCGATCTGGTGCGTGAGCAGCACGAAGATCAGGATCGTGAAGATGCCGGCGAAGCCGACGATGCCGAGCAGCGGGATCTCGCAGACCTCGCCGCGGTACTTCACCTTGAAGTTGCCCGGGATCTTGAACGCGCGCGGGGTGAGCGGGTCGCGCAGCCGCAGCGCGATCAGCGCGACGAACACCAGCGTGTAGCTGGCGGCCGCGCCGAACGCGTAGAGATCGCCCAGGAACTCGTAGCCCTTGTCGCCCTGGAACGCCGCGAACACCAGCTCGATCACGGCCAGTCCGCAGAACGTCAGGATCGAGACCATCGGCGTCTTGTACTTCTTGTGGACCCGTTCGAACAGGCTCGGGAGCAGTTGGAACTGGCTCATCGAGTAGGCGATGCGCGAACTGCCGAAGACGCCCGAGTTGGACGAGATCAGCAGCAGGACGGCGCCCAGCACCGGCACGTAGAGGGCCGCGATCGAGCCGAACAACGGGATGTTGGAGGCCAGGACCGCGACCGCTTTGTCCTGGTTCCCGACGGTGCCGAGGAAGTGCCAGAACATCTGGGCGTGGCCGCTCGCGTCGAGCGGCACCGGATGCGACGGCAGCATGCCGAGCGCCAGGTTCGAGTACGCCAGCGCGAAGATCAGGATGGTCAGGATCAGCGCGACCGACGTGCGCGGCACGATCGAGGCCGGACGGTGCGTCTCCTCGGCGGCGTGCGAGATCGATTCGAGGCCGACGAACGAGATGATCGCGAGCGAGATGCCGTTCATCAGGGCGAACGAGGTCGGCCAGCCGAACTGCATCGAGTGGACCAGCAGCTCCGGCTTGAACGCGAACAGGAAGCCGAAGAACAGGATCGAGAGCTCGCTGACCACGTCGAACGCGGAGACGATGCCGTTGAACGCCGAGCTCTCGCGGACGCCGCGCACGTTGAGCAGCGCGAGTCCCGCGATCAGCGCGAAGATCACCCAGAAGTGCAGGATCGGATGGCCGCTCGCGTCCAGTCCGTTCAGCCACGGGAGATGGCTCAGGTAGCCGACCGTGCCCCAGGCGAACAGCGTGATGTCGATGGTGAAGTCGAGCAGCACCGCCCAGCCCGCCAGGAAGCCGGGCAGATCGCCCAGACCGCGCATGACGAAGTATTGTCCGCCCCCGGCCACCGGATAGGCGGCCGCGAGCTCGGTGTAGGCGAGTCCGACGCAGACGTAGACCAGGCCCGCGAACAGGAACGCGACGTTGGTCGCGCCGGCGGCCGCGCCGAAGACCAGTCCGAGCGCGACGAAGATGTCGGCGCCGACGTCGGCGTACCCCCACGAGTACGACCCCCACGGCGTGACGGAACGGCGGAGTTGTTCCTGTTTCTGCGGCGCGCTCACGAGGAGGTGCTCAGTAGAGTCCGATGGCCGTGCGTTCGAGCGCGTTGATCAGGTGTTCGGCCTCGCCGTACTGGTCGTGCAGCGCGTGGTCGTGGAAGACGCGCATGCCGTTGTTGAGACGATTGATGCCGTCGCGCAGTTCGGCTCGGTCGCGCATGCCGTCCGAGGCCTTCTGCAGCAGCATCGTGCCGTACTTGAGCGCCGTCTTGGCGTATTCGATGTCGTTGCCGATCGTCTCCAACTCGTAGAGCGCCGCGACGAACGCCTCTTTGGCCTCGTCGTAGCGGCGGCGGCGGGTAGCCATCATGCCGCGCAGGACGGCTTCGAGCGCGTCGCTGCGGTTGCGCGTCGGCGCCAGCGCGCGGTCGAGCGCCTGACGCAGCGACGGGTCGGTGGTCGACGAGGCCTGATCCCGGGTCGCGACCGATTTGGGCGTGCGCGCTTCGGTGGCTTGGCTGGGCTGATGCGGCTGCGGCGTCTGCAGGACGCGCAGATCGGCGATGAACTCGCGCGCGGTCTGGTAGCGACGCAGCGGATCCTTCTCGATCGAACGCATGATCACGCGCTCGAGATACTCGGGGATCGCGCGGTTGATCTCGCGGGCGGGCGTCGGCAGATCGTGGACGTGCGAGAACATCGTCGCGACCAGATCGTCGCGGTCGTTCCGGAACGGCACGGTGCCGGTGAAGATCTCGTACATCACGACGCCGACCGAGTACAGATCGCTGCGGACGTCGGCCGGCTTGGAGAGGAAGCGCTCGGGCGCGAGGTAGGCGATGGTGCCGACGATCTGCCCGGTCCGGGTGGTCTGGGTGACGTCGGTCGAGCGCCGAGCCAGTCCGAAGTCGGTCAGCTTGACCAGCTCGCCGTTCCCGACCGTCATCACGTTGGACGGCTTGACGTCGCGGTGCACGACGCCTTGCGCGTGCGCGTAGTCGAGCGCCTCGAGCATATCGACCAGATAGCCGAGGGCCTGCTTGTACGTGAGGGCGCCGCCTTCGAGTTCGCGCAGCGTCTTGCCGTGGATCAGCTCCATCACGATGAACGAGAGGCCGGCGTCTTCGCCGGCGTCGTAGATCGCCACGATCTTCGGGTGGTTGAGCGAGGCCATCGCCTGGGCCTCGAGCAGCAGTCGCTGGGTGACGTCGTCCGAGCGGTCGAGCAGCACTTTGAGCGCGACCTCGCGGCCGAGGCGCGTGTCGATCGCCCGGTAGGTATCGGCAGTACCGCCCCGGCCGATCAGATCGAGGATTTCGTATCGCCCGCCGAGGGTCCGTCCTTGGAGGTCCACGTTAGAAGGCGTTTCGGTGCAAGACTATGGTTTCTCCGTCTAGCGCGACCACATCGAAGCGAAAACGGGCCCCCGGAGCGGCGATCTGGGCATAATCCGCGCCCAGCCGCCGTAAGGTCGTCCGTTTTCGTGCGTCTACTGCGCCGAGGGCCCGCCCGAAGTCCTTGCCGCTACGAGCCTTTACTTCCACAAAAACCAGCGTCGTACCGTCCACGCAGACCAGGTCTATTTCCCCGCCCGGAAGCCGGACGTTCCGGCCGATCACCCGATAGCCCCGGTCCCGCAGAAATTCCTCCGCCCGGCGCTCGCCGTCACGACCCTTGGTCCGGTTCCATAAACGCTTCATCATCCAGCCCCAGACGCATCTGCGCGTCGCGGACGCGGCAGAAAGAGGGGCGGTGGAAGACGGACGGCCCGTGGTCGGCCAGGGCCGCCAGATGGCGCGGCGTCGCGTAGCCCTTGTGCTCGGCGAAGCCGTAGCGCGGGTCCTCGCGGTCGATGGCGTCGAGCAGATCGTCGCGATAGACCTTGGCGAGGATCGAAGCGGCCGCGACCACCGCACAGCGGGCGTCGCCCTTGATCAGGGGCTCCTGCGGGCCGGCGAAGGAGCGCAGCCGGACGGCGTCCGTGATCAGGTACTGCGGGAGCATCGGGAGCGATGCGATCGCCCGCTCCATCGCGAGCACGCTCGCCCAGTAGATATTGAGGCGCTCGATCTCCTCGACCGAGGCGACGCCGATCGCCCAGCCCGAGGCGCGGCGCTTGATCTCGATCGCGAGCTCGACCCGCAGCGCCGGCCGGACCTGCTTGGAATCGTTGAGGCCGGTCAGCATCAGCGGCTCGCGCGCGATAACGCACGCGGCCACGACCGGACCGGCGAGCGGTCCGCGTCCGACCTCGTCGACGCCGCCGATCAACTCGTAGCCGTTCGCGCGCGCGGCCGTTTCGAAGAGATGCATCCGCTGCAGACGCCGGCGCTCGCGCGCGTAGGCGTTGCGGGCCTTACGCGCTTTCGCTTCGCAGGTCGTCATCGGGAGACTCCAGGGAGATGCGGCCGAACGTTCCGGCGCCGAACGCGCTGATGTAGGCTTGGGCGGCGTTGTGATAGTCGATCTCGCCGCCGCGGCGCACGAAGCGCCCGGCCGCGAACGTCTCGAGATCCGGGACCGGACCGGCCCCTTGCGGCGTACCGGCGATCCAGCGGTAGAAGTGCGCCACGATCTCCTCGGGATCGTAGCGGTCGCGCGGCACCGCGCCGGTCATCGCGAGCTTCCACTGCGCGGTCGCATCCGGGATCTTCGGCACCAGGATGCCGGGCGTGTCCATCACCTCGACGCCCTTGTTCATGCGGAACCATTGGAGTTGGCGGGTGACGCCGGCCCGGTCTTCGGTCTTGGCGGCGGCGCGCCGGACCAGGCCGTTGATGATCGAGCTCTTGCCGGAGTTCGGCAGACCGACGACCAGCGCACGCGACGTGCCGGGCTTGCCTTCGGCCAGTTCGGCGACCAGTTGGGCGGCGCGCTTGACGCTCGGCTGCGCGCGTCCGTCGACGGCCGCGACCGGCAGGCCGGCCGCTTTGAAATGTTCCAGCCACCGCTTGGTGACGACCG